>JBFXKS010000045.1:0-9756 GCA_050173515.1 Oscillospiraceae bacterium
CCGCGCACAAACAAGATACCGTAGATGAACCCGACCGATACATCGCCCCAAAACCAAAAGGCCAGCCCCAGCGCTGCGCTGGAAATGGCCACCAGCCCATCGGCCAACATCATCACCGTGCGGCGGTTGTAGCGGTCTATCCAAATGCCCGCAAACGGCCCGATGAACATGGTGGGCAAAAAGCTGACGATGGAGGCCATGGTCAGTGTGATGGCGGACTCCGTTTGCACGGTGAGGTACCAGATGATGGCGAACTGCACCGCCGCCGAGCCCACGATGGAAAAGGCCTGGCCAGTATAGATGAGGATGAACGGGCGTTTCCAGCTTTGCGTCATAGCCACTCCTTCACATCTTTCTTTTCTTTATTCCCGGCTGCCACCTCGGCAATACGGCGTAATTCCATGGCAGCCGCTGCAAAACACAGCGTCCTTCAGTTTACCATATCCTGTGTTTCCAAACAAGCCCAACGCCCCACTGTCGGCCTGATACCGCCCTTTTCTGCGTTTTACGCGCACGCGCGCAAAGCTTTCCCGGAATTTACCATTCGTTCAAAGCTTATCCATCTGCGCGCTACAGCTTCCATGCTATAATAATTTATAGCTTCTCACTTTTATTCATTGCTTTTTTGGGCAAGCACCGCTTGACCAGCAAGGAGGGTCTTATGGATAAGGACAAAAGCTTCAGTAGCCCCAGCGCGGCCAAAATAGAGGCCCAGATCAAAGAGGCCGAGGCACAAGGCATCCACAAAGAAGGGCTTGACCTGCTCGATGAAAACGTGATCAACCAGGTGGAGCGCGGCTTTATGGAAGAAGAGCTGGAGCTGCCCATCGACAAACTGCCAAAGTAGCACCACCTCCGCCCATGCCCCAGCGGGCATCATAGCAACAAAAAACCCGCAGTGGCTTGCCACTGCGGGTCTCATTTCAAGAACTAGTCCACATCCTGGCCTTCCACGGCCTGGCGGGCAGGGGCGTCTTTCACCAGCGGGAAGTGGCACGCCACAAAGTGGTTTGGCTCCACCTCCACCAGCTTCGGGTCCGACGCGTTACAGGTGTCGCAGCAGTAGTTGCAGCGCTTTGCAAAGCGGCAGGCATCCGGCAGGTTCACCGGAGATGTGATCTCGCCCTTCAGAAGGATACGATCCATCTTCTTGCTCAGGTCCGGGATCGGGATGGCCGAGAGCAGCGCCTGCGTGTACGGATGCACCGGGTTTTCAAACAGCACGTCGGCCGGGGCTTTTTCCACCAGCTGCCCCAGATACATGACCGCGATGTCGTCGGAGAAGTGATACACCACCGACAAGTCGTGCGTGATGAAAATGTAGGTCAGCCCCAGCTTTTCCTGCAGCTCTTTCAGCAGGTTCAAAATCTGGGCCTGGATGGACACGTCCAGCGCAGACACCGGCTCGTCACACACGATGAACTTGGGGTCCATGGCCAGCGCGCGGGCGATGCCGATACGCTGGCGGCGGCCGCCGTCCAATTCGTGCGGATAGCTGTTGTACAGGCGCTCGGCCAGGCCCACCAGTTCCATCAGCTCCAAAACCCGCTGCTCGATCTGCTTTTTGTCCGTCAACAGCTTGTTCAGCACGATGGGCTCACGGATGATCTGGCTGACGGTCTTGCGCGGGTCAAGCGAGGAGTACGGGTCCTGAAAGATGATCTGCATGTCCTTGCGCATGTTGCGGATCTCGCGCTTGTTCATCGCAGTAACGTCTTTGCCCTCGAACAACACCTGCCCGCCGGTGGGCTTCAGCAGCTGCAAAATGGCTCGCCCGGTGGTGGACTTTCCGCAGCCCGACTCGCCCACGATGCCCAGGGTCTTGCCACGCTCGATGGTGAAGTTCACACCATCCACTGCGTGCAACATCCCCTTGGGGGTCTTAAAATATTTCTTCAGTTCAACGACTTCAAGCAATACATCTGCCATGACTCACACTCTCCTTTCAATGTGGAAAGCCGGGTCATCGTAAGCATTGCACATCACCATGTGAGTGTCGTTCACCCAGCGTTTTTCAGGCCGCCTCGTGTAGCACTCATCCAGCACATAGGGGCAGCGGTCTGCAAACGCACAACCCTCGTGCAGCACGGATGGGTCCGGGATCAAACCGCGAATGGGGGTCAGCTCTGAATGCCTGTCGCCGATTTTGGGCAGGGAGTTGAACAGGCCTTCCGTGTAGGGGTGCATGGTGTGGTTGAAAACATCTTCCAGCGTGCCTTGTTCCACAATACGGCCGGCATACATAACCGCCACGTCGTCGCAGATCTCGGCCACGATGCCCAAGTCATGCGTGATCATGACCATCGAGGTCTTCTGCATCACCTTCAGCTCGTTCATCATCTCAAGCACCTGGGCCTGGATGGTCACGTCCAGCGCGGTGGTCGGCTCGTCCGCAATCAGGATACTGGGCGAACAGGCCAGCGCGATGGCGATAACGACGCGCTGCTTCATGCCACCGGAGAACTGGTGCGGATACTCACCGGCACGTTCGGCCGGAATGCCCACCAGCTCCAGCATTTTCTTGGCACGTTCGTAAGACTCTGCCTTGTCCACGTCCTCGTGCAGCAGGATACTCTCGGCAATTTGGTCGCCCACTGTGAACACCGGGTTCAGCGAGGTCATCGGGTCCTGGAAGATCATCGCGATCTCTTTGCCGCGCATGGACTGCAGCTCGGCCGAATTCAATGTCATCACGTCGCGCCCGTTCACAATGATATTCCCGCTCTTGATGACACCGGGAGGGTCGGGCACCAGACGCAGCAGGGACAACATCGACGTGGTTTTGCCCGCGCCGGTCTCGCCCACAAGGCCCAAGGTGCGCTGGCGGCGCAATTTGATATCGATGCCGTTCACCGCATAGACCAGCAGCTCATCTGTCTGGTACTCGATCACCAGATCCGTCACATCCAATACGTACTCGCCCTCAAACTGGTTGATGTGGTCGAGATGAGACTGCTGTATCTTTTGTTTCCGCGTTTGCTTCTTAATTTTTTCACTCATTATTATCTCACCCCTTACCGTTTCAGCTTCGGATCAAGCGCATCACGCAACCCGTCACCTATCAGGTTGATGGACAACACCAGGACCATGATGGCAAGGCCCGGGAAGAAGGTGAGATACGCGTCTGTACGCATATATGCGCGACTGTCGGACAAAAGTGTGCCCCATTCAGGCGTTGGCGGTGGCACGCCCAGGCCCAAAAAGCTGAAGGACGCGGCCTGCACGATACACTGTGCCACACGGGTGGTGGCCTGAACCAGGATGGGCGAAAAACTGTTCGGGAACACATGCCCAAAAATGATGCTCAAGTCCTTCGCACCCACAGCCCGAGCCGCCTCCACATACTCGTTGCCGCGCACGGTCAGCACGGCAGCTCGGGCGTTTCGGGCAAAATAGGGAATCGTCGTTATACCCATTGCAATCATCAGGTTCATCAGGCTTGTTCCCGCTATCGCCATAACCATTATGATTAGCAGGATCGATGGAATCATCAGGAATATCTCGACGATACGCATGGTGATGGTCTCGGCAATGCCGCCGTAGTACCCGGCGATGGCGCCCAGGAAGCTACCGAACACCACCGAGATGGCCACCGCAAAAATACCGATGATCAGCGAATACCGGGTACCGTAGCCGATGCGGGCCACCATGTCGCGGCCCATCGAGTCCGTGCCGAACGGATGCTCCCAGCTTGGCTTGATCAGGCGGTCGGCCGGATGCATCGCGATAACGTCGGTCTCATAGTTCCAAATCACGTCAGAGAACAGCGTAAGCAGAACCAGCAGTATCACGATCACCACGCCGATCATGGCACCTTTGTTCTTTTTGAACTGATGCCATACTTCTTTCAGCTTGCTCTTTTTTACGCTTCTGACGGCAATATCTGTGCTGTCTTTTTTGCTCATCTCTGCCACCTCACTTAGAATACTGTGCTTTGATACGCGGATCGATGAACGCATACAGAATGTCCACCAGCAGCAGGACAATCGCAACGAAAATCGTCGTCAGCAGCACAGCACTGGTCACCGTGGTATAATCGGTGCCCTTTATGGCCGTCACAATCATATACCCTATCCCCGGCCAGGCGAACACCGTTTCGATAACCACCGCACCGCCCAACAGAACGGTGAACTGGCCACCGATCATGGTGACGATGGGGATGAGCGCATTGCGCAGAGCATGATGCAAAATGACCCGCCGTTCACTGACGCCCTTGGCACGCGCTGTCCGCAGGTAATCCTGCCGGATAACGTCCAGCATGGCGCTACGTGTGGTGCGCATGATGAGCGCCATATTGGCCAGCGCACACGCAATGGCGGGCAAGATGATGCTCTTTGGAGACTCTGCGCCGGTACTGGGAAGCCACCCCAGGTTCACCGAGAACAGAATGACCAGCAATAGGCCCAACCAGAAGTTTGGCATAGACAGGCCCAACACCGCAAATGCCGAGGCCGCCGAGTCTATCCAGGTGTTTTGCTTCACCGCGGCCAATATACCCAGTGGCACGGCCACAACTATCGTGAGTGCCATGGCCACAACCGCCAGGTAAATGGTGGTTGGCAAACGGGTCATATAGTTGGTAAATATGTCCTGTTCACCGTAAAGGCTCTTTCCCATATCGCCATGCAGCACGTCCCACATATAGCGGCCATACCGCACCAGCAGCGGGTCGTTGAAGCCCATGGCTTCGCGGAATTCCTCGATCTGTTCCTGCGTCATGCCGTCACCCACGATGGCGTACACCGGGTCGCCCGGGGAAAAGTCCATGATGGTGAACACGATGAAGGAAATCGCCAATATGATCGGAATAAGCATCAGAACACGTTTTATAACATATCTAATCATAATTCTTCATCTTCCTTAGAATAATATTCATTTTTCTTTCAGAAGCTTCCTCTGCGGCACCTTACGGCACCCACCGCAGATCAACTGACCTCTCTCTGCTCGAACAATTTATCCTTGGGCTATGAAGGACATGTTATGCACATGTGGTTGCAACACACAGTAGCCAACATCGCTACGCCGCACAGCTCCCCCCCATGATCCAACATCAGCCTGCGTTGCTGATCGCTCAACGCACATACCCCGCCGGACTTCTGTCAAAACCACTCCTTCCCGCTTCGCCATCGAAACATTCCAGGAGCGGCGCCTGCTTTTGGCAAACCCCGCGCCAAAGCGGCAATCCTCATGTGCCTTTTCATGTCCCATCTCCTTTTTGCTCTTGTTGAATAGCTTCTCTCCCTGCTTACTGTTTATCCTCTACTGGCAACAACCGCCAAGTAAGCCCCTTTAATAGCGCAAATCGTGCAGACGGTAAACAGCCTGCACATGATTTGTGCATATTACATAAAATATAAAATTAATTTCGTCTATTGTGTGCGTCTTGCTCGACAATATTTATCCGTTTTGTCTCGCACAGTCAAACAAAATGGCATATTGCCCAGCTTTGTGCCCGATACCCGCCATTATTCTGGCACAATCGCATTCTAGTTACCTAGTATATCAGGATAACTGACATTATGCAAGATACTAAATTCGCTTTGTTTTGATTCCAGCCAGGCCGTATTTTTGCCAAGCCAAGCTGCGGTTTTTCCCATTCCCGCGGCGCATAAGCGTTTGACGGCTTTCACACGTTCCGTGTGTTTTAGTAAATATAGCACCCGCCGCCGCCCGTTTTTTGGCAAAAAGCCTAAAATGTGCCCCTGCCCTTCCCGCGGCCAGGGCAGGGGCATTCATTCTATTGGATATGGCTCAACCCACATAGTTGCTGGGCGCATTTTTCAGCAGGCTTTCCGCCTCGCCCACCATCTCCTGCACCAGGTCGGCCACCTTGGGCATGTCATTCACCCGCTGGGCGCTCTCGCCCGCCGCCATCATGGCCTTCTCCCTCTCGCCGGCCATGGTGGCGATGATGCCCTCGTCTTCATAGTCCACCAGCTTTTTGATGGTCTCGCGGTCCACATCGTCGTCCGGCGCACCCAGATAGACGCCCGGAGCTTTCTCCAGCGTGTTTCTGGCATGCACGATGCTGCGCTCGTTCTTGATCCAGCGGGCCGGGCCCACCACGCCACGCGCCACCAATGTGGCGCGGTCGCCGGCTTCCACCACAGCCTCTTTCCACAGCGGGGCGAAGTCGCTCTCCGCGGTGGCCAAAAAACGGGTGCCCATCTGCACACCGTCCGCGCCCATCACCAGGGCCGCGGCCAGGGTCTTGCCGTCGCAGAAGCCGCCAGCGCCACACACCAGCGTGTTCTCGTCCGACACCTCTTCCACCACCGCGGGCAGCAGGGTCATCGAGTGCACCGGTTCCCACGCGATGTGGAAACCGCCCTCGTGGCCGGACGCCACGATCACGTCTACGCCCGCCTTTTTGCAGCGCAGCGCGCCCTTCACCGAGGGCACCACATGCGTCCACACCAGGTCGTTCTCTTTGGCCAGCCCGCTCCAGGGCAGCGGGTCGCCCGCCGAGGTGTACAGCACTTTGAAACGCTTTTTCATCTCGGGGTTCTCGTTGCGCAGCTTGATCATGGTGCCGATGATCAAATCGGCCCACTCCTTCATCTCCGAAGCCACCATCACGTTCACGCCAAAAATGCCCTGCGACGCTTTGGTCTCTTCAAACGCCTTCATAAACATCTTTCGAATGATCGTCTCGTGGTCATCCTTGTCGGCGTCGGCGCCGGCCGCTTCGCAGAACGCGCGGTAGACCGTCGGCTTCGACACCTGCGAGGCGATACCGGCGGAACTCATCACGCCCAGCACCCCCGCATCGGCCGAGGCGATGCACAGTTCTGTGGTGGGGAACGGCCCCATCCCCGCCTGAATAATGGGATACTTTACGCCGATCAAATCGCTCAATCTGGACTTCAGCATTCTTATTCTCCTCTCAACATGATTACCACGTGCTCAACGCATTTTTTAACAACAACTTCTAAATATACTAAGGGATATGGACAGCATTTGTCAAGAATTACAAAAGGCGCGTGCTGCCCACACACGTGCGCTTTAACGCCGGCTGGCCCGCCAGGCCCCAGTGCCCATGCTTTTTGCAGGCACTTTTTCACTCGCGCACCGATACTGCCAGTGCTTCGCCGACTTTCATTTATCGTGCCTGCCTCGCACTGCCACACGCTGGCCATGCTTTTATTTTATAAGGTTTCACTTGAATTCCCTATTATTATAGTATTATAAGGAGCGCGCCGCCCAGCATCCACCCTGCCGGTAAGCGGCGGTTCCCGTTCAAAGCAAAATTGGTGGCGCCCGCGCCGACCATAGGGAATCAGCATAGGTGCTCTTCTTTTGGCCGCTCGCCTGCCTTTCTTGTGTCGAAGCGCTTGGTGTGGTAAAATGGCTTGGAAAAATGATAGTGAGGAGAATCGTGATGGACCAAAACCAAAAACCTGTTTTTTCCGGCAGCGGCGACTATGTTGCCTCGCCCGAGCTGATGCGCTCCGTGAACATCGCCATTGCGCTGGAGAAACCCCTGCTGCTGAAGGGCGAGCCCGGCACCGGCAAAACCATGCTGGCCCAAAGCATCGCCAATGCGCTGGGCAAAAAGTTGTACATTTGGAATATCAAGTCCACCACCAAGGCCCAGGACGGCCTGTACGTCTACGACGTGGTGCAGCGCCTTTACGACAGCCAGTTCGGCGGCGAAGGCGTGGACGACATTGCCCAGTATGTGAAGCTGGGCAAGCTGGGCGAAACCTTCAGCGATGACTCCCAGCCCATCCTGCTCATCGACGAGATCGATAAAGCGGACCTGGAGTTCCCCAACGACCTGCTGTGGGAACTGGACCAGATGGAGTTCTACATCACCGAGACCAAGCAGACGGTGAAGGCCGCAAAGCGCCCCATCGTCATCATCACCTCCAACGCCGAAAAAGAGCTGCCCGACGCCTTTCTGCGCCGGTGTATCTTCCATTACATCGAGTTCCCCGACGACGAGCTGATGGCCCAGATCGTGCAGGTGCACTACCCCGACATCGAAACCGAGCTGTTGCAGCAGGCCATGGCTGTCTTCTACCGCATCCGCTCTTTGCCCGAAGTGCGCAAAAAGCCCAGCACCTCCGAGCTGATAGACTGGCTGCAGGCACTGATGGTGGGCGGGCTTTCCCCAAAGACGCTGGAGACCCAGATCCCCTTTGCCGGCGTGCTGCTGAAAAAAGACGAGGACCTTGCTGTTTTGAAAAAACGCATGGCCTGATTTTCCACGCGAGGTATTTCATGTTCAATGCATTCTTTTTCCTCTTGCGCGCCCGCGGCATCGAGGTCTCCCTGAACGAATGGCTCACCTTGTACGAGGCGCTTAAGAAGGGCCTGGCCTCTTCCAGCCTCTCGGGGTTTTATTACCTGTGCCGCGCCGTTTTGGTGCACAGCGAGGCCGACTTCGACAAGTACGACCAGGTGTTCCTCGAGTATTTCAAGGGCCTCGAGTTCACCCGCGAGATACCGCAGGAAGTGCTGGACTGGCTGGACAAGCCCTTTTCCGAAGCGGAGCTGCGGGCCATCCGCCCACTCTCTGAGGCGCAGACCATCGCCTACGAAGAAGTGCTGAAAATGCTGGAGGAACGCCTGGAAGAGCAAACGGAAGAGCACAACTTTGGCAGCTACTGGGTGGGCACGCGCGGCAAAACACCCTTCGGCAACAACGGCAAAGAGCCGGGCGGCGTGCGTGTGGGCGGGCGCTCCAAATACCGCAGCGCGTTCCAGGTGGCGGGCGAGCGCCGCTTTCGCGACTTCCGGGAAGACAAAGTGCTGGACAACCGCAGCTTCCAAATGGCCCTGCGCAGCCTGCGCCAGTTCTCCACACAGATAGAGGCGCCAAAAACCGAACTGGACCTCGACCAGAGCATCAAGGAGACGGGCGACAACGCCGGGCACCTGAAGCTGGTTTTCCAAAAGCCACGCAAAAATGCGGTGAAGCTGCTGCTGCTCATGGATTCCGGCGGCTCCATCGACGACTACCGCGAGCTGTGCACCGAGTTCTTTTCGGCCGTCACGCAAACCAGCCATTTCAAAGACCTCTCCATCTACTACTTTCACAACTGCATCGACAACTACGTCTACACCTCGCCCACGCTGTCCTCCAGCCACCGCGTGGAGACCCAGTGGCTGATGAACAACTACGGCGCCGACTACAAAGTCATCATCATCGGCGACGCCGAGATGCACCCGTGGGAGCTGCAAAACGGCAGCTATTTCTACATCTCTCGTGGCGACGTCGTCCTCTCACCGCTGGAGTGGCTGCGCCTTTTCCGCCGGCGGCATCCCCATCTGGTGTGGCTTGCCCCGCAGCCCGAGCCGCCCACCAGAGGCTTTTGGGGGCAAACCTATCACGTCATCAAAAAGGAAGTGCCCATGTATCGCCTCACCATCGAGGGCCTGCAGGCCGCCTTTCGCCGCTTGATGGTGGCGCGCTGACAGCCTTCGCAAGCCACCTGCCTCCGCATCGCCTGGATGCGGGGGTTTCGTCTTTTTTTCTTCGCCCGCCTGTTGCCGCTTCGAAAAAGACCTTTTCTTTTCAATCCGCTTTTCTACGCTGCATCATCACTCACGCCCTGTCGCCGCCCGACCTTTCGTTAAAACTTGAACAAAATTTGAAATAGGCCTTTTATTTTGCGTGCGAATTAGATTATAATGGTAGCGAGCCTGTGAGAGAAAAGGAAGTGACACCAAATGACCACCGCGGAAAAAATTGCAAACATGTACAAGATGAACGCCAAGGCGGAGGCCGGGGGTGGCCCGGCCGCCATC
>JBFXKS010000046.1:0-9691 GCA_050173515.1 Oscillospiraceae bacterium
TGGTTCAGCATGGTGGTGGGCGCCTTGGCGCTGTGGTGGCTGATGCAGTCCTCACTGATGACCGCCGCGCCAAGGCTAGAGATGAGGCGGTCGATGCCATGGTTCACCTCGTTGTCCACATGGTAGGGCCGGCCGGCCAGCACGATGATGGGCAGGCGCTGCCGCCGCGCCTCTTCGATGATCTCGGCGCCGCGGGTGCGCACGCGCTGCAAATGGGCGTCGTACTCGGCATAGGCGGCCGTGGTGGCGGCCTTCACCTCGGCCAGCGAGATGTTTTTAAAGTATTTTCCGAGGATTTTATGGAATTTTTTGACGAAGTCCTTCGGGCGGTGGATGCCCACGTAGTCGTAGATGAAGGTTTTGCCGGAAAGCTCGTTGCAGCTGGACTTGATGACCTCGGGGTAGTAGGCCACCACCGGGCAGTTGAAGCAGTTGTCGCTTTTGCCCTCGTCGATGTTGTAGCTCATGCAGGGGTAGAAGATGGTGTCGATGCCGTCCATCTCGCACAGCGCGCGGATGTGGCCGTGGGCCAGCTTGGCCGGGTAGCACACGGTGTCGCTGGGAATGGTGGCCTGCCCGGCGAAGTACAGCTTGCGGCTGGAGGGCGGGCTGGTGTGCACCTCGAAGCCCAGGCGGGTGAACAGCGTGTGCCAGAAGGGCAGCGTCTCGAAAAAGTTGAGCGCCATGGGCAGGCCGATGGCCCCGCGCACACCGGGCACCGGCTGGTAGCTGCCCAGCAGCTCCAGCTTGTAGTCGTAGATGTCCAGCGGGTTTTCGGGGCCACGGTGGGTGATGGGGCGGTCGCACCGGTTGCCGCTGATGTAGCGGCGGCCGCCGGAGAAGGTGTTGATGGTGAGGGTGCAGCGGTTGGTGCACAGCCCGCAGTTGGTGGTTTGCACGCCGTGGGTGAGGGCTTTGAGCTCCGCCGGGCCCAGCGCGCGGCTGCGCACCTGGTCTTGGGCCTTGGCCCTGCCATAAAGCGCCGCACCGAAGGCGCCCATCAGCCCGGCGGTGGACGGCCGGATGACCTGCATGCCCATCTCCTGCTCGAAGGCGCGCAGCACGGCGTCGTTGTAAAAGGTGCCGCCCTGCACCACCACGTTATTGCCCAGCTCTTGGGGGCTGGAGGCGCGGATGACCTTGTACAGCGCGTTCTTCACCACGCTGATGGCCAGGCCCGCCGAGATGTTCTCGATGGAGGCGCCGTCCTTCTGGGCCTGCTTGACGCTGGAGTTCATGAAGACGGTGCAGCGGCTGCCCAGCTCCACCGGGGCGTCGCCAAAGAGCCCCAGCCTTGCAAATTCGCGCACGTCCTGGCCCAGCGCCTCGGCAAAGGTCTGCAAAAAGCTGCCGCAGCCGGACGAACAGGCCTCGTTCAAAAAGATGTCGCTGATGGCGCCGTTTTCTATCTTGAAGCACTTCATGTCCTGCCCGCCGATGTCGATGATGAAGTCGACGTTGGGCTCGAAGTGCTGTGCGGCGCGGAAATGGGCCATGGTCTCCACCAGGCTGTAGTCGGCGCCAAAGGCCTCGCGGCACAGCTGCTCGCCATAGCCGGTGGTGGTCACGCTGGCCAGTGTCATGCCCGGGCAGGCGGCATACATCTCCAAAATGGCCTTGCGCACCAGGGGAACGGGGTTGCCGCTGTTGGGCTGGTAGGTGGTGTTCAGCAGCTCGCCCTCCTCGCTGATGAGTACCGTTTTCACGGTGGTGCTGCCGGCGTCGATGCCCAGGTGCGTCCGCCCGGAAAAGCCCTCCAGCTGGCCCACCGGCACGCTGTGGGCCTCGTGGCGCTTCAAAAAGGCGGTGTAGTCCGCCTCGTTTTTGAAGAGCGGGGCGGTGTGCTCGAAATGGGCGCCGGCCGCGTTGGCGGCGGCCAGGCGGTCTTGCAGCTGGGGCAGGGTGAAGGCCTCGTCCGCGTACAGCGCGGCGCCGATGCACACAAAATAAAGGCTGTTCTCCGGCAAGATGCCCGTAAGGCCCAGCACGCGGTCGAACGCGGTGCGCAATTCGCTCATGAAGGTGAGCGGCCCGCCCAAATACAGCACGTTGCCTGCGATGCGCCGGCCCTGTGCCAGGCCCGCGATGGTCTGGTTGACCACCGAATAGAGGATGGAGGCCGAGACGTCCTCCACGCGCGCGCCCTGGTTCAGCAGCGGCTGCACGTCGGTTTTGGCAAAAACGCCGCAGCGGCTGGCGATGGTGTAGATCTTCTCCTGGTCTTTGGCCTTTTCGTTCAGCTCGGTGGGGCTTATCTTCAGCAGCGTGGCCATCTGGTCGATGAAGGCGCCGGTGCCGCCGGCACAGCTGCCGTTCATGCGCACCTCCACGCCGTTCGTCAAAAACAATATCTTGGCGTCCTCGCCGCCCAGCTCCACGATCACGTCGGCGGTGGGCGCCAGCGTGCGCGCGGCCACCCGCGTGGCAAACACCTCCTGCACGAACGGCACGCCACAGGCCTCGGCAAAGCCCATGCCCGCGCTGCCGGAGATGGCGGTCAAGAACTCGGTGTCCTCATATTTTTTTTCCAGCTCGGCCAGCAGGCCGGCCGCCTGCTCCACAATGTGGGAGTAGTGGCGGCTGTAGCTCTCGTATACGATGCGTTCATCGTCGTCCAGCACCACGCATTTGATGGTGGTGGAACCGATGTCGAGCCCTAATCTCATGGCGGCAGGTCTCCTTTGGATGGGCCGCGCCGGGCGGCCGGGCCTAGCCCGGCGCAAAAACGGGGTCGGGCCATGCGCGCTGGGCTAATGCTATATCATAGCACATGCGGCCTTGATTGTACAGCGTAAACCGCTGTGGTATAATGAAGGGCACTTGCAAGCGGTGGGGCACAGCGCCCCGCGGAAAAGGGGCACACGTGAAAAAGAAACGGCTGCAGAAAAAAACCTGTTTTGCGCTGGGGCTGGCCGGGGCGGTGATGCTGCTGGCGGGCGGGGTGCTGGTGGCGGCCAGTTTTGGCCCGGCCAATTTTTTGCAGATGGCCTGCTTTGCGTTCAACGGCATCATGCTGCTGTTTTTGGCGCTGATGGAGCGCGGCGAAGACGGCCGGAAAAAGCGCGTGAAGCTGCTGCTGTTGTTTTTGGCGCTGATGATAGCCCAGCTGCGCCTGCCGCCGCTGGACTGGCTGGAGGCACTGGTGCTGCCGCTGGGCCTATGGATGTACGCCAAAAAGGGCGACGGGCCCTTTTTGTGGGGCTTGGCCGCCGCCGAGGTGGCGGTGGCCGCGCTGCGCACGCTGGCGCTGACGCCACTGCTGGGGGCGCACCCCAGCCGGTGGGTGGGCGGCGGCATGGTGGTGCTGGCGCTGGTGCGCGCCCTGGTGCTGCTGCGGTTCTACCGCGCGGCGGCGCTGGAAAAGCCCATCGAAGACGAGGCGGCGATCCACCGCCTGCGCTGAGGGCCACCTTAATAAGGATAACAGGCAAATAAGACGGACTTGTGATGGAGTGACGATGCGAGACGGAAAAAAGAACCGAAGATGGGTGGTGCTGCTGGCCGCGGCGCTGGCGGTGCTGCTGGGCGTAGCGGCGGGCGTGGCCATCGCGCTGGGTGCGGCGGCAAAAAAGCCCGCCACACAGCCGAACGCGTCGCTTTCGCAGATGCCGGCGACGAGCGCCGACGCCAGCGCGGCACACGAGGTGGCCCCGCCCGACGCCGTGGGCGAGGTGACGCCGCGCGATTATGTAGCCATGCCTCAGCCGGACGAGATGGCCGCGATGTGGGTGTCTTTTTTGGAGTGGAAGCAGTGGGACCTTTCCAGCGAGGCGGCCTTCCGCGCGGCGGTGGGCCCGGCGCTGGACAACTGCGCAGAAATGGGCCTGAACACGGTGATCGTGGCGGTGCGGCCTTTCAGCGACGCGATATACCCAAGCGCGCTGTTCCCATGGAGCAGCCTGCTGAGCGGCACCCAGGGCACAGACCCCGGCTACGACGCGCTGGCCGTGCTGGTGGAGGAGGCGCACACGCGCGCGCTGCGCTGTGAGGCCTGGCTGAACCCCTACCGCGTGCAGGACACCGTGAACGGCCCCGAGCAGCTGAGCGCGGACAACCCGGCCATGGCAAACCCTGCCTGGGTGCGCGACGTGGGCGGCAACCTGTGGTACGACCCCGGGCTTGCCGAGGTGCGCCAGCTGGTGGTGCAGGGCGTTTTGGAGATCGTGCAGGGCTACGACGTGGACGGCATCCACTTCGACGACTATTTCTACCCGGAGTTCACCGCGCAGCAAAAGCAGGACGGGCTGGACACCGCCTTTGACGAAGCGGCCTATGCGGCCTACGGCGGGCCGCTGTCCCGCGCAGACTGGCGGCGCGAGAACATCAACCAGATGGTGCGCAGCGTGTATGCGGCGGTGAAGGCGGCCAACCCAACGGTGAGTTTTGGCATCAGCGTGCAGGGCAACAACGAGAACAACTACACCACCATGTATGCCGACGTGCGCGAGTGGCTGCTGTGGGAAGGCTATGTGGACTATGTGATGCCGCAGCTGTACTGGGGCTTTGAGTATCGCACCTCCAGCGGGCGCGACGACTACGCCTTTGAGAAGATAGCCGGGCAGTGGGCGTTTTTCCCGCGGGCGGACGGCGTGCGGCTGTACGCAGGGCTGGGGGCCTACCGCATCGGCGCCGGAGACGGCGGCAGCAACGAACAGGACGAGTGGTTTTCGGGCCATAACCTGGCCGACATGGTGGGCGCGCTGCGCCGGCAGGACGGGTTTTCCGGCTTTGCGCTGTTCCGCTATGAATTCCTGTACCTGAATGACGACGCGCTGGCCGCCCAGGAGGCAGCGGCGCTGGCCGAGGTGTTGGCGGAGTAGGCGCCTGCCGGAAAACGTGCGTGAAAAGGCAGGGCACAGAAGGGAGGCGGCGCGGTGCCGAGGAAAGGGAAGCTGGAAAAAAGCGGGGTGTGGCCGCTGGCAGGCGCCGTGCTGTTTTTGCTGCTGGGCGTGGGCATGCTGGTGTGGCCCGACGCCATACTGACTGTTTTTCCGCCGCTGGTGGGCGCGGTGCTGGTGGTGGTGGGCATCCAGGCGGTGGCCTACAACCTGGTGATGGGCCGCCGGGTGGCCAACGGCGCCTTCGCGCTGCTGCGCGGGGTCATCAATATTTTGGTGGGCGCCATTTTTTTGGTCAAGCGGGACCTCTCGCTGGCGTTCCTCTCCATCTTGTTCGGGCTGTATGTGCTGGTGGGCGCGGCCATGAACCTGAGCACGGCCGCCCAGCGCATACGCGAGAAAAAGCCTTTTGCCACCGAGCTGTGGGACGGCGTGTTCAACCTGGTGCTGGGGCTTTTGCTGCTGTTCAGCCCATTCACCGGGCGCTCGCTGTGGGTGCGGGTGCTGGGGGTGCACTTCATCGTGTCGGCGGGCACTTCGCTGGTTTGGATGCTGCGGCGCGGCGGGGAAAAGCCGGTGGACGACGAGGGGCAGGACGGCGGGCCGCCGCCTGAAACGGACGGCTGAAAAGAGCCGGGAATGGGTGGACTTTGCCACGGGCATGTGGTAAATTTAATAAACAGTGATTCATTTGCGAAATATGGCGGAGAGGAGGTGGAGCGATGGCTTGCGAACGGAAGGACAGCGCGCAGATAGCGTGGGATATACTGGAGCACAGCCCGGCGGTGGCGCTGCGCGTGAGCGGGGACAACGGCGCGTGGCAGGTGCTGTTCATCACCGACAACATCAGCAAGTTCGGGTACTCGAGAGAGGAGCTGGTGGGCGGCAAAAAGAGCTGGATGGACGTAGTGCATCCAGATGACTTGGGCCCGCTGTGCAAGACGCTGGACGAGTTTGAAGCGCGGGGCATCGACGGATACTCCACCACCTACCGCATAGTGACCGCCGCGGGCGAGGCCGTGTGGGTGGAGGACAACAGCACGGTGACCCGGGACGAAAGCGGGCGGGTGCTGTATTCAGACTGCATCATCTCAGACATCACGCAGATGGTGAAGTCGAAGGAGAAGATAGAGGACAACCTGCACCAGCAGCAGGTGCTGAACGATATTTTGCAGGCGCTGCACGCGGCCGATTTGGAAGAGGCGTTCCGCATCATTTTGGACCGCACCGGCGACTATCTGGATATCAGCCGGGTGGTGCTGTTCGAGGACAACATGGACCACACCCAGTGCAGCGCCGTGTACGAGTGGTGCAACCGGGACATCCCCTCCATGCTGGAGCAGGGCGGCCTTTTCCTGGACTACAAGCGCGACATCCCCGAGATAGAGGCCGATTTGAAGACCTCGGGCGTGCGCGTGGTAGACTATGGCGAGATACCTTCGGGCTCGACGAAAGAGTTCGAGCACGAGGGGGTCATCGCCGCGGTGATCTACGCGGTGTACCAGGGCACCGAGCGCTATGGCTTCATCTGCTTCGACGAGTGTGTGAAGCAGCGGCGCTGGGAGCAGGACACGCTGGCCTTTTTGAAGAACATCTCGCGCCTGGTGTCCACCGCGCTGGTGCGCAAGGACAACGAGGAGGCCATTGTGCGCATGGCCTACCAGGACCCGCTGACCGGCCTGGACAACCGCTATCGCTTTGACCATTACCTGGAGCGGGCCATCGCCGAGGCGCGCGAGCACGGGCGCTATGGCTATGTGCTGTTCATAGACATGGACGACTTCAAGGTGATAAACGAGGGCTATGGCCACGACTATGGGGACGCGCTGATCGTGACGGTGGCCGAGTATTTGCAGGCGCAGTTTGGCGAGAGCTGCCAGCTGTTCCGCTTCGGCGGGGACGAGTTCACCCTGCTGGTGGATTACCGCAAAGCGGGCCAGGCGCTGAACATCGTGGACGCCATTTTGGCGCGCGCGCAGCACCCGTGGCTGGTGATGGACCAGGAGTTCTACTGCACGCTTTCCGTGGGCGTGGTGCGCTTCCCAGAGCGCGAGGACGGCGTGACCGAGGTGATCAAGAACGCCGACATCGCCATGTATCAGGCCAAGGAACAGGGAAAAAACAACTATGTGGTGTACAACCGCACGCTGGATAACGAGTCGCTGACCCGCGCCGAGACAGAGCGGCGCCTGCGCGAGGCCATCGAGAACGGCTACCAGGGCTTCGAGGTGTTCTACCAGCCGCTGGTGGACATCGAGGGCACCATCACCGGGGCGGAGGCGCTGATACGCTGGCGCGACGACGCGGGCAACATGATATCGCCGGGGGCGTTCATCCCGCTGGCGGAGTATCTGGGGCTCATCGTGCCACTGGGCGAGTTCGTGCTGCAGCAGGCGGCGCTGACCTGCCAGCGCATCAACGGGCGCATGCCCGGCTTCTCCATCAGCGTGAACGTGTCCATCCGCCAGTTCCAGCAGCACGACTTTTTGGAGCGGGCCGAGCAGATATTGCGGCAGACCGGGGTGGATTTTTCACACATCGTGCTGGAGGTGACCGAGGGCATGGTGGTGGAGAACCTGGCCAACATGAAGCGCATGATGGCCCACCTGCACACGCTGGGGCTGCGCTTTGCCATGGACGACTTTGGCACGGGCTATTCCTCGCTGAACAACATGCGCGAGCTGCCGCTGGACATCATCAAGATAGACCGCTCGTTCATACGGGACGTGACCACCGATGCGTACTCGCAGTCCTTCATCCGCCTCATCACCGACCTTGCGCACTCCATGGGGCGCCGGGTGTGCGTGGAGGGCGTGGAGACCGCCGAGCAGTACCACTACTGCGCCGAGTGCGGGGTGGACACCATCCAGGGCTTCTATTTCCACAAGCCGATGCCGAAGGACGACATGCTGGAGGTGCTGTTTGGCAAAGAGGCCGCGCAGGAGTAGTGCTTTCAGGAGAAAACCGTGACATAAAAGCGCCCCATGCAGTTGCATGGGGCGCTTTTTTAGGCTAAAGCTGGTGTTTTTACTGGTTGCGCTTTTTGTACTGCTGGGGCGACAGGCCGAACTCCTTGGTGAAGGCGCGGTAGAAGCCGGCATAATCGCCGAAGCCGCATTTTTGGTAGGCCTCTTTCACGGGGATGCCCTGCAGCATGGCCTCGCGGCCTATTTGCAGCCGGCGCAGCAGCACATAGTGGTACAGCGAGGTGCCGGTTTGCTTTTTGAAGCTGTGGGCCAGGTGGGACGCGCTGTAGCCAAACTGGTTGGCCAGGCCCTCCACAGACAGCGCGTCGGTGCAGTTCGCGTGGATATAGCTGAGCACCGGCGCCAGGCGGTTGGTGTCGCCGGGCAGCAGCACGCTTTCGTCCTGCTCCTGCACGATGCGGTTCATCTGCACCATGAGCGCCGACAAAATGGCCTTGGTGGAGAGCTCGGCGTTCAGGCGGTCGCCGGCGCACTCCTCGGCCAGCGTTTCGAAGGCGCCCTTCAGGCCGTCGAACTGTGCCGGCGGCACACGCAACACATAGCGCTGCTCCGCGGCAGCGCGCGCGAAGCAATAGTCGGCCTCGTCGTCCTGCAGCTTCAAAAAGGTCATGAAGCGGCGGCTCATCCAAACGCCGTGGCGGGCGAACGGGCAGCCGCGCTGCTTGAGCGTGGCACTGACCATGACGCCCACCGGCACCAGCAGGATGTCGCCGGCGCGCAGCTTGTAGTGCTGGTCTTCCACCCAGTATTCGGCGCCGCCCTCGGTAACACACATGATCTCATAGACCTCGCGCGCGGCGGCGGGTATCTGCCCGGCGTTCTCGTCGCGCGAGGTGCCGCCCTCGTAGTCCCTTTGTCTAAGAAGCATTGCTGTTGCCATGCTCGCCCTCCTTCTGCAAAGTATAGCAGCTTTCCCATAGTATAGCGCAAATGGGACAATATTGCAAACATTTTAGAAAAAAGAAGAGATGATTTGTTTTAATAGAGTTTTGTGCGAAGAGAAAATGGCAGAAATTGCAGCCGAAATAGGGCAAAAAAATAAACCCTAGGCCAAAACGCCCAGGGCTAACGCAGCAGTTTACGCCTTGCCTTGTAGTCCGGCATCAGGCGGGCCATAGTGCTGTGAAAGCCGGCCTGGTGGTCTGGGTGCAGGAAATGCACATACTCGTGCAGCACCACATATTCAATGGCAGGGCGTTGTTTTTCCGCCAAGCGCATGTTCAGCGTGATGGTGCGGGTCTTGCGGTTGCAGCTGCCCCAGCGGCTGGTCATGTCGCGCACGCGCAGCGTGGGTTTTTGCCCGCCCAGCACCGCACTGAACAGCGGGAACACCTCGTCGCTGACGGCGGTGAAAAGGGCAAGGCACTGCGCCTTGGTGTAAAGAGGCGGGCCGCCGGGCGGGCGGGCTTGCAGCTGGCGGCGCGTGCGCAGCACCCACGGTGCCTTTTTGTGCAAAAAGGCCTCGATCTCATACAGCGGCATGCGCGCCGGGGCGCTGATGGCCACGGTGCCGTCTGGGCGCACGCGCAGGTTCAGGTTGCGCACCCGTTTGCGGGTGAGCAGGTAGTGGAAATCGCCGGCGGGCGTGGACAGAAAGCGCGCCTCGGGCGCGTTTTTGAGGGCCGTGCTTTTCATGGGGCATCCTTTCCGGCACAGGCGCGGCAAAAGCGCCGCGGGCTTGCCATGCAAGCCGCCGCGGCGCTTGGGTAGCCTGTGATGGGCTTACTCCTGCACCAGCTCGAAGTTTTCGTCCCCAGCTGCGCCGCACACCGGGCACGGGTCGGGATGGGTATCGCCCTCGAACTCGGCACCACAAACGATACAACGCCATTTTTTCATAGCCATCTACCTCCTGTTTTTTGATGT
>JBFXKS010000047.1:0-9680 GCA_050173515.1 Oscillospiraceae bacterium
GCAGGCGGGCCTGGCCAAAGGCGACGCGAGCCTGAAGGCCTGGTGGACCTCGAACCTGGTGGAGCACCAGGTGGTGTGCCTGTTTGAAGACCTGGCGGGCGGCTATTCCGACGAGACCCACGCCAACTATGGCCCCCACACCGTGAAGCTCATCTCCACGGCAACGCGCTTCTTCCCGCACAGCTACGAAGGCTTTGTGCCGGAGGTGAGCGAGGTGACCCTGGCCACGGCCGACCGTACGCCGGAAGGGTACATCATCGTGAAGTACAAGCGCGCCAGCTACCCGCTGTATTTCAACGACGGCGCCAGCACGATGTACGGCATGGAAGTGAAATATGGCCAGCCGTTGGCCGATGTGCTGGTGGGCGCGCTGTACGCCGACCCGCTGGCCTATATGGCGGCCAACAGCATCCCCGCGCCCGGCGCCGTGACGCTGCTGGGCCTGGAGTTCGACAAATGGATGGACAGCAACACCGGCGGCAGCGAGTTCAATGTGGGGCAGGACATGCCCGCGGCGGCAGTGGTGCTGTATGCCAGCTGGAAGGCCCCCAAGCCCAGCGTGGCGTTCGACTACAACGATCCCACGCCGGCAGGGGCCTCGGCGCCCATCGTGTTCAAGGATGAGTGGCCGGCCTGGACCACGCTGGATGCAGGCGAGCTGGATGCCTTCTTCGCCGCGAACGGCGATGTGCAGACGATGTACCCCGGCTATGCGTTTTTGGGCTGGTTTGCGAATGCGAGCGACGCGCTGCCGGTGAACCTGGCCACCTACAAGATACCCAGCGGCGGCGTCACCTTCACCGCCCGCTGGGCCAAGGCGGACACCACCTATACCATAGAATACCGCCTGGAGGGCACCACAGGCGCCGACGGGCTGATCTATTCCGAGACGCTGGACGGGGCCATCGGCACCACCATCTCGGCCACGGCGCTGTACTTCCAGCATGCGCCCCACCAGGACTACATGGGCTACCTGCCCACAGAGTACATCAAGACCTTGACACTGGGCGCAGATGCCGCGGCGAACGTGGTGGTGTTTGAATACCGCATGGCCGACCGCAGCTACATTGTGCGCTATGTGCTGGACGACGCCGCGGCCACGCCGCTGGCGCCCGACAAGGGGCCGATTCCCACCGGGCTGTATGTGGTGACCGAGAACTACCTGCCCATTCCGGGCTATGCGCCCAGAGACTACCAGCTGACCCAGAACCTGACGGCCGGCACCGTGCTGACCTTTGTGTACAGCGCACTGCCGCCCGATACCTTCCAGGTGACATACGACCCCGGCTACGCCGGCGGCCCGGCGCCTGAGCCCGGCATCGGCAGCCCGCACCCGGTGGGCACCGACGTGACCGTGGAGCCCAACCGCTTCACCCGCACCGGCTACACCTTCGACGGCTGGCTGCTGACCGGCGGCGGCAAGTACGAGCCGGGCGATGAGCTGCTGGATGTGCAGAACGATCTGTACTTCACCGCCCAGTGGACGCGCACGCGCATCGGCGTGACCTACCGGCCCGGCTTTGCAAACGGCCCGGCGCCCGTGGTGAACCCGGACGGCACCTACGCCGTGCCCGCCACCGTGCCCGTGAAGGATAACATGTTCAGCCGCCCCGGCTACACCTTTGTGGGCTGGCAGCTGAGCGGCGGCGGCATGTATGACCCGGGCGACACCGTGCGCAACGTGCGGCGCAACCTGGTGTTCACCGCCCAGTGGGAGCTGGCGCCCGGCAACTTCATCGTCACCTACCAGGCCGGCTATGCCGGCGGCGCGGCAGACGTGGTGTTTGGCCCCTATGGCGCCCCCAGCAACGTGACGGTGGAAGCCAACATGTTCACACGGCCCGGCTACACCTTCACCGGCTGGCTGCTGACGAGCGGCGGCATCTACGGCCCCGGCGTCACGCTGGAGAACATCAGCAGCGACCTGGTGTTTGTGGCCCAGTGGATACCCGACACCTTTATGGTCACCTACCAGGCCGGCTATGCCGGCGGTGCGGCAGATGTGGTGTTTGGCCCCACAGACGCTCCCGATGACGTGACGGTGGCCGCCAATATGTTCACCCGCGAAGGCTATACCTTCACCGGCTGGGTGATGGGCGGCGCCGACTACACGCCCGGCGACGTGATAGCGGACAACAGCGACGATTTGGTGTTCGTGGCCCAGTGGGAGGAAGTGCCCGAAGAAGAGGAAGAGGATGAGCCAGAGGAAGAGGAAGAAGAGGAAGACCCGCCGGCCCCCACACCCGTGGTGATAGACGACGAAGACACGCCTCTGCCCTCGCCCGACGGCCCCGCATGGGCCCTGCTGAACCTGCTGGCATCCGTTCTGTGCACGCTGTTCGCCATTTTGCTGTTGGTGGGGCTGTTTACCCGCAACAGGAAGAAACAGTATGACGAAGAAGAGCCGGAGCCCGACACCGAGGTGGACGACGGCCGCAACAAACGCAGCGGCATGCTCTTCCGCATCCTGGCCATCATCGCAGGGCTTGTGGCGCCCATCCTGTTCCTGCTGTTCGAGGATGTGCGGCTGCCGATGGTGTTCACCGACGTGTGGACCATCCCCACGCTGATTGCACTGGTGGCGCAGGTAATCTTCATGCTGCTGCTGCACCAGGCCCGGCGCAAGGAGGACAGGACGGACGACGAGGGCGAAGCGCCCAACGCGTAACAAAAGAAACAGAGACTGAATAAAGCTTCAATTAAAGGCCCGCCGCCGATCCTAAAAGGATCGGCGGCGGGCCTTTTACGCTTGTCGCGCATCATCCGAACTCGCCTCAAAACCACGCCAGCAGCTCTTCTGCTACGTTGTCCTTCTTGAAAACCGCGAGGTACCCTGCGTCGTTCGCCTTGCACAAGTACCGCTGGTGCAGGTTTGAGGTCTTTGATTTTTGCGCCGGGACCTTTGCCCGGCCGCGCGGCGCAAATGCGCGGCACTCCTTGGTGGAATGCTGGGCGTTTGCAACAAAGCGGACGGATGAAAGGCGTAGCGCTAAAACGGGTCCGGATGATGTGCGCCAAGCAAAGTGGGAATGCCCGGCGGGTACGGGCAGGCTTCGGCGTTTGAAAGGGCGTGTGGGCCTATGGTGCCACGGTGTTGACGGGCGCGCCCGCCAAAAAGGCGCGCACGTTTTCGATGGCGATGGCCACCAGGCGGCTGCGGGCCTCGTGTGTGGCCCAGCCGATGTGCGGCGTGAGCACGCAGTTCGGCGCCGTCAACAGCGGGGACTCGGGCGAGATGGGCTCCTGCGCGGCAACGTCTGCGCCAAGGCCACCAAGCCGCCCTGTGTGCAGGGCCGCCGCCACGGCGGCCTCGTCCAGCAGCGGCCCGCGCGCGGTGTTCAGCAGCAGCGCGCCGGGTTTCATATGGGCAAGGGCGTCCACCCCGATGATGCCGCGGGTGGCGCCGGTGAGCGGGCAGTGCAGGGAGACGACGTCGGCGGTGGAGAGCAGGGTGTCCAGCGTGCAGAAGGTGACGCCGGGCGTCTCTGGCCGCGGCGTGCGCGTGTGGGCGACGACGCGCATGCCGAAGGCGGCGGCGATGTGCCCCACCGCACGGCCGATGTCGCCATAGCCGACGAGGCCCAGCGTTTTGCTGGCCAGCTCTGTCAGCGGATAGCGGTGGAAGGCGCTCTGCTGGCCCCGCCGCCACAGGCCGCTTTTCACGTCGCGGCTGTGCTGGCCGGTGTGGCAGCACAACTCCAGCAACAGCGCAAAGGCCAGCTGCGCCACCGAGGCCGTGCTGTAGCCGGGGATGTTGGTGACGGTGATGCCCCGCTGCACGGCGGCGGCCACGTCCACCGTGTTGTAGCCGGTGGAGAGCACGCCGATGTAGCGCAGGCGCGGGCAGTGTTCTATCAGGCGGGCGCTGGCGCCCGCGCGGTTGGTCACCAGCAAAAGCTCGGCGGCCTGCGCCGCCGCCTGTGCCTCGGCGGGCGGCAGCAGGCCCTCCAGCCGCACCTGCCCCAGCGCGGCCAGCGGCGCCCAGGCCTCGGCGCCCGAAAGGATGTCGAGGCCGTCCAAAACAACGATATGCGTATCGCTAGGCGTATGCTTTGCCATCCGCCTAACCCTCTGGTGTCAGCTGGGCGGCAAGCACCTCGGCCAGCTGCGGGATAGAGGGCGCCGCGCCCGCGCGTGTGATGGCGAGGGACGAGGCCACCGAGGCCTGCCGCAAAACTTCGTCGGGCGGCAACGCGCGCAGCACGCCGGCCAAAAAATAGCCGGTGAAGGTGTCGCCGGCGGCCGTGGTGTCCACCACGGGCACATCGTAGATGCCGTGGCGGTGGCGGGCTTTGCCGTCGTCGTACACCACGCCCTGCCTGCCCAGCGTGAGCACGAACTGGCTGTGTGGGTATTGGCTGCGCAGGCGGTCCAGCATGGCCTCTGGCTGCCCCGCGCCGGTGAGGGCCTGGCCCTCTATCTCGTTCATGATGAACCAGCTGACGGCGCCGAGTGGCGTTTGCAGCAGGGTGTCGTCGATGGGCGAGGGGTTCAGCGCGATGCGCAGCCCGCGCGCGGCCGCCTGCTGCAAAATGTAGGCGAACGCGCCCACCTCGTTTTGCAAAAGCAGGATGTCGCCGGCGTCGCAGGCGGCAAGCACGGTGTCTATGTGTTCTTTGGTGAGGCTTTTGTTGGCCCCGCCAAACAGCAAGATGCAGTTCTGGCCGTTTTCGTCCACCTGGATGACGGCGTGACCGGTGGGCCCGGGAATGGTTTGCACCAGGCGGGTGTCCACACCGTGCTGGATGAGATAGTCCACCAGCACGGCGCCGTCTTCACCCACGCAGCCGGCGTGCCACACCTCGGCGCCGGCCGCGGCCAGCGCCACCGACTGGTTCAGCCCCTTGCCGCCCACAAAGGTCTGCATGGAGGCGGAGGCCTGCGTCTCGCCGGAGCGCAGGTGGTGGTGCACCTTGTAGACGCGGTCGATGTTCAAGGAGCCCAGATTGACGATCTTCACGGTGATCCCCGCCTTTTCAGTTGATGGTCAGGATGACCTTGAACGCGCGCTTGCTGCGCACCATCTCGATGCACTCCAAAATCTGCTCGCGCGGCAGCACATGACTGTAAAAGTCCTTGGGGTCTATCTTTCCCTCTGCGATGTAGCGCAGGTTTTCGTCCATCACGTCGTACTCGGCGTAGGGCAGGTTCAGCATGTGCAGCGTGGTGTTGTTCTGCAGGTTGGTCAGCGAGATGGTGTTGGCGGTTTTGGGCAGCACGCCCAGCGAGCCCAGCTTGCCGCCCGGGCGCAGCCGCCGGGTGGCGTTCAGCAGCACGTCCACGCTGCCGGCGGCGTCCACGGCCACATCGAAGCTCTTGCCCTCCAGCGCGGCGTCAACGTCCTGGGTGCGGCGGTTGATGCCGGCGTCCAAATGGGCCGCGCGGTCGGCGCGCTCGAGGCGGGCGTCGTTGCCGTCCACCATGGTGATGCTGGCGGCGCCCAGCAGGCGCGAATAGGCGGCCACGCCCAGCCCCAGCGGGCCGGCGCCGTAGATGAGCAGGTCCATGCCCGGCGCGATGCCGAAGTTGCGCACCGCGCTCAGCGCCTCACTCATGGACAAAAAGGCCGCGCCGTCCACGGGGTCCAGGCTTTTGGGCAGCAGCTTGAAGCGGTTGACATAGGGCAGCTGCTTGGGCGTAAAGCCGTCCTCCAGCATGGCCTGGTGGTCGGCCGCCAAGCCGTAGTCGGCCATGCCGCCGTAGGTTTTGGTGTAGCCGTTGCCCACGTCCGGCCGGATGTTCGGGTGCAGAAAACGGTCTCCCATTTGGATGTGGCGCACCTTGCCGCCCATGGCCACCACCTCGCCGATGCCCTCGTGGCCCAGCAGGGTGGGGTAGTCGCCCATGCCTTCGTTTTTGCCCAGGGTGCCGTTCACGATCTGCATGTCGGTGCCGTTGCAAAAGCCACAGGTCAGCACCTTCAGCAGCACCTCGTAATCGCCCGGCTGCGGCACGGGCACGTCGTCCACCAGCTTCACCTGGCCCGGACCCAGAACAGCGATCGCTTTCATATTCATGGCAAAATCTCCTTTTGGGTGCTGTGCGGTGGGTTGAAAAAAACCAGGCTGCCCCAAGGCAGCCTGGCGTTTCAGCGCAGAACCGAGGCGCCCGCCAGCTGCAGGGCAAAGCTGTGGGCGGCTATTTCCGACAGGCAGCGCAGGCCGGTTTTCCACTTGAAGGGCCCTGCGGAGAACACGACCACCTGCCGCTCGCGGTAGGTGATGCCCACGGCGGGGTCGGTGCACTCCAGGTGGTGGAAGAGCTCGTGCGCCAAAAACAGCTGGCGCACCTCGGCATAGTCGGTGGTGGCCAGGTGCTCGGCCTCGGCGTCTATAAAGTCGCTTTGAATGGTGTTTGGGAACAGGGTGATGCGTTTTTGTCCAGAGGTGTACTCGCTGAGGTTGAAGCCGGGGCCGTCTTTTTCCTCTATCTTCAGGCCCATCTCCTCGGCTATCTGCATGGCGGTGCGCCCGGGGTGCTGCTGCTGGATGCGCGCGGCCGTCTTGCGGCCCTTCTCCCAGGCGTATTCGCCATAGGGGCGGCGCTCGGCCTCGGGAATGAACTTTCTCTGCCGCTCGCGGGCCATCATCTCGTCGATGAGGGCGTCCTTTTCCATCAGCACCGGATTCATGCGAAACCCTCTTTCACAAGCTATTTGCTGCAGGCCAGCGCGAACACGCGCCCACAGTCGGGCGGCAGGCTCTGCAGCTCCAGCTCCACCAGCGAGGTGACCTGCGAGTGGCTGATGAGCCCCGAGAAGCTGCGGATCTGCTTGCCGTACACGATGAAGATGTCGGGCACCTCTTCGCCGCCGTCGGTGTAGCGGGTGGCGCCCTCAATGGCCGCGTCGAGGTCTTTGTGGTAGCGATCCAGGTGTATCTCCGTGACGGTGCCGGCCGGTTTTTGCAGGCGGATAACGCCCTCCTCGTCCACCACGCGCAGCGGGCGCTGCACCTTTTTAAAAATGCCGAAGCGCTTGGTGGTCATCTCGCCCTGCATCACATACATCTTGCCGGTGGCGGCCAGCGTGGTCACCTTGTCGGGCGGGATGTCGAAGTGCTCGGCGATCTGCTGGCGGATCTCCTCCTCGGTCTTGGCCTGGCTCATCAGGTCCTTGGTGCGCAGCTCGGTGGTGCCGCTGGCAATGGCGCGCACCAGGTTGCGCGAGGTGTCCACCTCCACGTTCACCTCAATGGAGTCCGGCTGGGCGCCGGAATTGATGGCGGCGTCGTAGGCCTCGCGCTTGATGGCGATGATGTCGTCGTCGGTGGGGGTGAGGATGGTGCGCTCCACCATGTCGCGCACCATGGCCAGCGCCACGCCGATGGGCGAGATGACCTCGGCGTTTTTGGCGATGCGGCCCTCCATGCCCATGCTCTCGGCCAGGTGGGGCACAATGGCGGCCGCGCCGCCGCCGCCGCCCACCAGCGTGGTGTATTTCTTCTCCAGCTTGTAGGTCTCTATCAGTTCGTCCAGCACCACCTCGTTCTTTTTCGAGGCCTTTGCCATGATCTGGCGCGCCAGGTCCTCCACGGTGATGCCCATCTTGTCGGCAAACACCTTCAGGCCCTTTTCGGCGGCCTCGCGGCTGCCGTGGCTGTAGTCCGTTTCGCGTATGTAGCCCAGGTAGTTGGCGGCGCACGAGACGGTGATGGTGAAGGACTGGCCATTGGAACACTTCACGGCGGCGTAGTCGTCGGGGTCGCCGGGTTTTGGCGCGAAGAAGACGGCCTCGCCGTCCACGATGCTGTCGGGGTCCACATAGCAGGTGTAGGCCAGGTTCGCAATGTGGGCGCTGCGCGGGCCCACGTCCACCACCTCGTTGCCGCTGATGCGCACCATGCTGCCGCCGGCAATGCCCACGGTGTGCACGTCCAGCGAGTTCACATAGGTTTTGTGGCCGCCCACCTCGGCGTATTTTATCATCACCTGGCCGTCGCGGATGACCGAGATGTCGGTGCTGGTGCCGCCCACCTCCAAAAAGATGCCGTTGGAGATCTTCTCGTACATCAGCGCGCCGGCCACGCCGGCCGCAGGGCCGGACAGCATGGTGAGCACCGGGCGCTTTTTCACCTCGTGCACGTCCATCACGCCGCCGTCGCAGCGCATGATCATCAGGGGTTTTTGGATGCCGGAGCGGTGCACGCTCTCCTCGGTCATGGTGGCGGTCTCTATCATCTTGGGCAAAATGCTGGCGTTGATGGCCGCCGTGCGGGTGCGGATCTTCAGCCCGTAGAGCTTCGAGATCTCGTGGCTGCCGGTGGCGGAAACACCCATCTGGATGCATTTATCGATCACGGCAAGTTCGCTGGTGGGGTCGTCCACCGAGAAGGCGCCGCTGGCAACGATGACCTGCACTTCCTTTTGCAGAAGGTCTTTGATGGCCTGCTCGATGAGGGCGTCGTGGTCGCTTTTGCCGAAGTCTACATATTCGCTTTCGGTATACAAAAACTTGTTTTTGGCCAGTTCGATGTTACCGATGGTGGTGTCGGCCTTGGCCTTGATGGCCTCGCCGCCGGTGCCGGTGCCCACGATGCCCACCTTGGCCACGTCGCCCTCCAGCAGCGCGTTGGTGGCCTGGGTGGTGCCATGGGCGATGAACATCACGTCCTCGGGCGAGATGCTGTACTGCTCCATGATCTTCTGGATGGCCAGCACGATGCCGCTGGCCACGCCCTCTTTGCCCGTGTGGGTGGTGGGGTTCTTCAAATAGCCAATCAGCTCGTAGGTGTCGTTGTCTATGGCCACGGCGTCGGTAAAGGTGCCGCCGACGTCTATGCCGATACGTACTCTCATTACATCACACTTCCTTAAAGGTTACAGGGCCTGTTTGCGCAAAAAACACCACCCCGTTTTGCGGCGGCCGTGTGCGGCAGCGGCGCCAACAGGACCAAACAAGACCAAATAATGGCGATGGCCCAAGGTGTTCACCAAGGGCCATCGCCCGGGTTCATTATTTCCACATGAACGTGGACAGCACACCCACGGCCGCCACGACCAGAGCACAGAGGATCCAGACGTAGAAGAACACTTTCTTCAGCAGGGTGAGGGTGTCGGTGCCCACATAGTTGGACAGCCACACGTTGTGGGAGTTGGTGGGGTCGGCGATGACCTGCATGCGCTCGCAGGCGATGAAGCAGCACAGCACGATGGGGGCCGGGATGACACCCGTGGCCGCCACCAGCGTGGCAATGCCCGCGCCGATGCCCCACACGTTCAGCGGGCCGCGGTATAGCGCCAGCGGCGCAAACACGGCGAAGATGAGCAGGAACAACACCAGGTTACTGGGGAAGATGAACTTGATGGCGTCGGAGATGGTGTCGGAGACGACAGGGTGGGTGAGGGACTTGGACAGCATGCCGATGACGATCATGGACAACACGCCCAGCGCGCCGTCGCTCACGCCGTCAATGGCAGATTTTGTGGTCATGCCGATCATCTTGGTGATGCCGGTGCCCTTGCTGAAAATGAGCACGGTGAAGAAGCAGTAGACGATGCCGGCGAAGAGGGCCGGGATGATGGGCACCTTGAACGCGATGACCAGGATGAGGGGGATGAGCGGGGTGAACAGGGAGATGACCGGCGCCTTTTTGAAATCGAGGTCGGGCTCTTCCGGCGCCTTCGGGGTCTCGGCCGCCCAGGCAAACTTCACGCCGTTTCTGTTGAACTGGGTGAGGATG
>JBFXKS010000048.1:0-9659 GCA_050173515.1 Oscillospiraceae bacterium
ATCCCGCTTGTCACGGGATCAGGCTGTCCATGATGCCCAGCAGGCCATTGCGGGCGTTCTCCCAAATGCGCATCAGCGGGTTCTCCCGCACCTGCAGGGTGTTGCCGTCCTCTGCGCGGAAATAGGTCACCTGCCCGTTGTTCATCTTCTCCAGCCCCAGCTCCTGCGCGCGCTCCTCTATGTTCTTCATGCTGGTCGTGTTCTCCAGCTCGAACGTGAGCCAGGCATGCAGGGACTCCTCTTCCAGCAGCGCCTTGTTCGCTTTCACAATGCCGCGCTGCAGCTCGTTCAGGGTGGTTTGGGTGTACAGCACGCCGCTTACCAGCAGCACCACCACCAGCGCGGCCAGCAGGGTGCGCAGCATTTTGGCAAACTGGCTTTGCCGCGCCGTGCGGGGCGCTTTCGCCACCCGCACCCGCGGTGCCTTCGGCGCCGCCGGGGCAAAGCGTTCCAGCTCGTAGGCTACCTGTGCCATTATACCACCCTTTCTTGTAGTTTGTCTGCCATTTGGGCCGTTTTTTCACAATATCTTGTGGTCAAATTGTGTACATTATGTCTCTGCTTCTCTCACCGGGCGCCCATTGTCACGCCTCCAGCTTCTCGACTACCCGCAGCTTTGCGCTGCGGCTGCGGCGGTTCTGCCGCTGTTCGGCCTCGCTGGCCACCTGCGGGTTTTTGCCCACCAGGCGGCCCTGTGCCACGCCGCCGCACACGCACACCGGCAGCTCGGGCGGGCAGGTGCAGGCGGTGGCCCAGGTGCGGAACCGCTGCTTCACCATGCGGTCTTCCAGCGAGTGGAAGGTGAGCACGGCCAACCGCCCGCCGGGCTTTAGCAGGCTGAAAACGCTCTCCAGCCCCGCCTCCAAAGCGCCCAGCTCGTCGTTCACGGCGATGCGCAGCGCCTGGAACACCCGCCGCGCCGGGTTTTTGTCTTTTCGGCGCACCGCCGGCGGCACCGCCGAGATCAGGATGTCTGCCAGCTGCCCGGTGGTCGTTATCGGCGCTTCCTCGCGCACTTTCACGATCTTTCCGGCCATCTGCCACGCATGGGGCTCTTCACCATACCGGCGGAACACGTCGGCCAGCGCCTGGCGGTCCCAGCCGTTCACCATGGCCGCCGCGGTGGCGCCCGTCTGGCTCATGCGCATGTCCAGCGGCGCATCCCGGTGGTACGAAAAGCCCCGCTCGGCCACGTCCAGCTGGTGGGACGACACCCCCAAGTCCAGCAGCGCGCCGTTCAGCGCCGACACGCATATGTCTTGCAAGAGCTCCCGTGTATCACGGAAGTTTCCCTGTATCACCGTGGCCGGCAGGTCCGCCAGCCGCTCGGTGGCCACCGCCACCGCGTCCGGGTCCTGGTCCAGCGCGTACAGGCGCCCGCCCGTCAGCCGCCGGGCAATGGCCGCCGCGTGGCCGGCCCCGCCGGCCGTCCCGTCCAAATAGACGCCGTCGGGGTCTATGGCCAGTGCCTCGAGCACCGCGCTTAACATCACAGGCTCATGGGAAAAACCTCCGCCTGCCTCGCCCGCACCCGGCGTCACAGGCCCATCTCCTCCATGGCGGCGGCGATGGTGCCGCTGCCCAGGCGCCCGGCCATGCCGCTCCACGCCTCGGCGTCCCATATCTCGGCGTGCTGGCCCACGCCGATGACCACCACGTCCTTGTCCAGCCCCGCGTGCTGGCGCAGGTGGGCGGGTATCAATATCCGCCCCTGCTTGTCGGGGCACACGTCCTCTGCACCCGCATACAAAAACCGCAGCACGTCCCGGCTTTTCACCACGCCCTTCTCGGCCAGCAGCTCGGCTATGCGCTCCCATTCGCCCTGCGGGAAGGCCACCAGGCAGTCGTCCAGCCAGCGCGTGATGATAAACGCCTCGCCCATCTCGTCGCGCAATTTCGCGGGGAAGTTCAGCCGGCTCTTGTCGTCCAGCGCGCAGCGGTGTTCGCCCTTCAGCACGGCCCTCTCCCCCTTTCGGGAACCCGTCGATAAAAGCGATTTCCCCACTTTTACCCACTTCTCCCCACTTAGTGTCTATTATACCTAATACGCCCTCGGATTGCAAGCGAAAAAGGCAAAAAAAATAAACACACCTTCGCGGTATGTTCCACTACTTTTGGCGTTTGTCATTTTTTTTCATTTTTTGCCCTCTCCACCCCCTGTTTTTGTCACCAAACCGTCATCGCCCGCCGTGAAAGGCCCGCCCGGCCCACTTTCGTTATTAGGTTACACAGCCCCGCCGCGCTTCACCCGCCGCGCCGCCGTGGTATAATACCCACTAGACTCGCTTTTTGTCCCTTCGCACAAGGAGGTGCCCCATGAAAACCAAGCAGACCCTCATCGCCTGCGCCTGCCTTCTGGCCCTGCTGCTCACCGCCTGTGGCAGCGGCGCTTCCACAGGCGAAGCCACCTCTGCCATCGCCGGCGCACCCACCGATGGCTATACCGGCGACGCCGAATACGAGGCCGCCGCGCCCCCCGACAGCTGGAGCACCGCCGGCGCGCTGAGCCTGCCCCAGGACGACCGCAAGGTGGTGCTGACCACCGAGCTGAGGCTGGAGACCCTGGCCTACGACGACACCTGCCGCCAGCTGCAGCAGGCCGTGGCCGACGTGGGCGGCTTTGTGCAGTCCTCCAGCGTCAGCGGCAACACCGGGCAAACCACCCGCGGCGCCAATTTCACCATGCGCGTGCCCGTCGAGCGCTACAACGACTTCATGCAGCTGGCGGGCGAAGCCGGCAACGTGCTCTCGCGTGAAGAATCTCTGGAAGAGGTCACCAGCCAATACACCGACATCGAGGCACGGCTGAAATCGCTGCGCACCAAGGAGCAGCGCCTGCTGGAGATGATGGAGACCACCGGCACTTTGGCAGACCTGTTGCTGCTGGAGGACGAGCTGAGCGACGTGCAGTACGAGATCGAGCGCTACACCACCGACCAGCGCCGTTTGGACGACCTCATCACCTACTCCACCGTGCACATCTATGTCACCGAGGTGGCGCAGATCACCGAGCCGGTGGAGGACAGCTACTGGGCGCTCATCGGCGCCACCTTCCGCGACGCCTGGCGCGCCGCCGGCGAAATGGTGCAATTCTTTGGGCTGGCGCTGGCCTGGCTGCTGCCCCGCCTTGTCATCATCGCCATCATCCCGGCCATCGCCCTGCTGGTGGTGTTCCTCGTGCGCCGGCGCCGCCGCAGGCACGAGGCCAGCGCCCCGCCTGTTTCCAGGCCGGTGCCACCGCCGCCACCGCCCCCGGGCGCGCCGCCCACGCCCTACGCGCCCTACCCCGCGCCCCGCATCGGCCCGGCAAAGCCCGGCGCGCCCAGCGAAGACGCCCCACCCGCAGGCGACCTTTCAGAATGACCCGCCTTTTGGCACGTTTTTGCACATCATCACGTAAAAACCCCGCGCCGGGCAGCTGCCCGGCGCGGGGTTTTTACTTGGTATCAGTTCTGCTGGCGGCGCTCCTTCTGGCGCACAGAGGCGCGCACGCTCTTCACCTCCGAGCAGCTTTTCAGCAGCTGCTCCTCCGTTTGCTTCAGGATGTTCTCGCAGTAGTTGCCCACCGACGTGCGCATCTCTTTTGCATTCTGCTGGGCGCTTTGCACGATCTCGGCCGCGCGCTGCTGGCTCTGCTTCACCACTTCCTCTTCGCCCACCAGCACACGGGCGCGCTCTTCCGCCTTTTTCACGATGCCCTCCGCCTCGCGGCGGGCGCCCTCCACAATGTCGGCGCGGTCTTGCACAATGGCCTTGGCCTGCCGTATCTCGGTGGGCATGTTCAGGCGAATGTCGTCGATGATGTCCCGCAGCTTTTCGGCGTCCACCATGCGCTTGCCGGTCAGCGGCACCGTAAACGCATCCTCCAGGGTCTCGTCCATCAAATCCAGCAAATCGTCGATGTTCATGCAGCTAGCTCCCTTCTATTTCACTGGAGGGCCGGCGCAGCCGTTCCTCGATGCCCGCCACGATCTGCGGCGGGATGAACGCGCTGAGGTCCCCGCCAAAGCTGGCGATCTCGCGCACGGCGCTGGAGGACAAATACATAAAGCGCATCTCGGTGTTGATGAAAATGGTCTCCAGCTCCGGGTTCAGCTTTTTATTGATCAGTGCCATCTGGAACTCATACTCGAAATCGCTGACGGCGCGCAGGCCCTTCACCAGCGCGCTGGCCTTTTTCAACCGGGCATACTCGGCCACCAGGCCCATATAGGCGTCCACCTCCACATTGGGCAGGTGGCCCGTCACTTCCCGCAGCATCTGCACCCGCTCTTCGGCGCTGAACGCGTACTTCTTGTCGGCGTTGAACGACACCACGGCGATGACCTTGTCGAACAGCGCCGCCGAGCGCTCGATGATGTTCAGATGGCCACGGGTGACCGGGTTGTAACTGCCTGGGCAAATAGCGATCCGCATACTGGTTCCTCCAACTTTATACGTCTTCCCGCTCTTTTTTATAGCGGCTCACCATCACCGTTCCGTAGGCATATTGCTTTTGCAGCTGCAGCCCGCCCACCGCCTGTGGCAGCGCAAGCCCCGGCTCGCTTTCGCACAGCACAAACGCCCCCGGCGCCGTGTGCGCGGCCACCGCCCCCAGCAGGGCCAAAAGCAGGCCCTTGCGGTAGGGTGGGTCCATAAAAACAACATCGAAACGGTCCTGGTTTCGGGCCAGGAATGAGCGCGCATCCACGCACAGCACGCGGCTTTTGCCCGCATAGCCCAGCGCCTGGATGTTCTTGCGGACCACCGCGGCCGCCTCGGGCGCGCTGTCCACAAAGGTGGCATGCGCGGCGGCGCGGGAAAGCGCCTCCAGCCCCAGCTGCCCGCTGCCCGCAAACAGGTCCAGCACGCGGGCGCCCGGCAGCCAGAAGTGCACCGCGCTGAACATACCCTCTTTTACGCGCTCCAAGGTGGGACGCGTATCCTCGCCGCCCAGCGTTGCCAGCCTTCGGCCCCGGGCCTCTCCCGCGATGATTCGCATCCGCATCCCCCTTACTGACTACTTATTATGCTTTTTCAGGCTTTATTTGTCAAGGTTACCAGCGCCCGGCTTTTCCGGTGCAAAGCTTTGGGCCCAAATGCCGGTTTTTCGCTTTTTCTGTTGACATTATGCCTGCCAGCGGGTACCATAAGGCAAACAGGTAAAAGCGACGATAGGGTAAAGTAAGTGCAACGCCACACCCACAGAGAGCCGGGATATGATGAGAACCGGCGGCGGGGCCTGCACTGAAGTTCCCCCTTAAGCTTGTGTGCCGAACACAAAAGTAAGCGCACACGGTCTCCTCCGTTACAGGGATACGGATGTTATGTCCTGAGTGGCTTTGGGCGCCTTTTTTTCCATAGTGGGCGCCGGGCAATAAGAGTGGTACCGCGGGTTTCCCGTCTCTTCAAAAGAGATGGGAAACCTTTTTTTGTTCCCAAAAACGGCAACACATCATCGAGAAACGGAAGGAAGGGCATCATGAAAAACACAGGATCGTTGGTGCAAAAAGCACAGGCCGCCCCCAAAACCCGCTGGGCCACCCTGGCGCTGGGCACCCTGCTGCTGGTAATGCTGGGGCTCATTTACGCGTGGTCGGTTTTCATCGCCCCCTTGGAGGCCGACTTCGGCTGGAACCGCGCCGAGACCTCCATGACCTTTACCCTGTCCATCATCCTGTTCTGCGCCGGCGGCTTGGCCGCTGGGCTGCTGAGCCGGAAGCTGCCGGCCCGGGCACTGCTGTGCCTGTCGGCGGGGCTGTTGCTGGCGGGCTTTGCCGCATCTTCGCGCGTCTCCAGCCTGCCGGGCATCTACCTTGCCTATGGCGTGCTGGTGGGGCTTGGGGTGGGCTTTGCCTACAACACCATCATCACGCTGGTGGGCCAGTGGTTCCCCGACCGGCGGGGCATTGCCTCCGGGGTCCTCTTGATGGGCTTCGGCATGGGCGGCATGATCCTGGGCGCGGCCACCACCAGCCTGATGGCGCAGTTTGGCTGGCGCAACGTTTTCCTGGCCCTTGCCATCGTGTTTGCCGTCATCATGCTGGCGGGCGCCTTGGCCCTGCGGGCGCCCACTGCCGCCGAACTGGCCGCCCTTCCGCAGCCCGTCCAAAAGCCGGGCGCCACACAGGCGGCGGAGAACCTCAGCACCCGGCAGATGCTGCGGCGGCCCGGCTTCTGGGTGTACTTCGCCTGGAGCCTGTTCCTGGTGGCCGCCGGGCTGGTGATCGTGGGCCATGCCGCCGCCGCGGCCGGCGACATGGGCGCCAATGGCACATCCGCCGCCGTCATTGCGGGGCTGGTCTCCATCTCCAACGGCGGCGGGCGCATCCTGGTGGGCCTTGTGTACGACCGCCGCGGCCTGAAGCCCACCATGTGGCTGGTGAACCTGTGTGCATTGCTGGCGCCCCTGCTGCTGCTGGCCGCCCATTTCACGGGCGCCATGCCCCTGCTGGGCGCAGGCTTTGTGCTGACCGGCATCTTCTACGGCGGCGTGCCCACGGTGAACGCCACCTTCATCAGCGGCAACTATGGCCAGCAGCATTTCGCCGTGAATTTTAGCATCGTGAATGCCACCTTGCTGGTGGCGCCGGTCATCGGTTCCTATCTGGCCGGGGCCCTGCGTACAGCCGGCGGGTCCTATGCTGGCGCCTACGTGGTGATGCTGTGCTTTGCGCTGGCCAGCCTGGTGGCCTGCGCCAAACTGAAGCGGGCCTGAGAAATACCGCGACGGCCGCGCCGGGCTCCCGGCGCGGCCGTCATTTTTCGCCTCGGTTTTCCATTGCTGAAAACCGCACTTTCGCCCGCCCCGCTTTCAGGCTTTTCTCTTGACAAGCGTGGGTAAATTCGTTATAATGTCGATGTGTGTAAAGTAATTCGCTTTACAGGGCAACGCACGGAAGGGGGACGGCGGTGGCGAAGAATCTGGAGCTTTCGTACCTGATCGATTTTTACGGCGATGTGCTGACAGACAAGCAGCGCGAAGTGATAGAACAATATTACAACGCCGACCTCTCTTTGGCTGAGATCGCCGAGAACTTCGGCATCACGCGGCAGGGCGTGCGGGACTCCATCAAGCGCGGCGAGGCCATCTTGCTGGACCTGGAGGAGAAGGTGGGCTTTGCCCGGCGCCAGCGCGTGCTGGAGGAAAAAACCGCCGAGCTGGAGGCGCTGGTGCGCGACATCGAGTTCAAAAACAACACCAGCTATGCCCGCTCGGAGCCCATTGCCCAAAACGCCCAGCGCGTGCTGGAGATATTGGCCGAATTGAACAGCGACTGACGGCACGCCCAAACAAAGTGAGCGTCGGCTTGGGCCGCCGCACCGAAAGGAGGACCGCATGGCTTTTGAATCATTGAGCGACAAACTGGCGCAGGTGTTTAAAAAGCTGCGCGGCAAGGGCAAGCTGAACGAGGCCGACATCAAGACGGCCATGCGGGAGGTGCGCATCGCCCTTTTGGAGGCGGACGTCAACATCAAGGTGGCCAAGCAGTTCATCGAAGAGGTGACGCAGCGGGCCCTGGGCCAAGAGGTGATGGAGAGCCTGACCCCCGCCCAGCAGGTGGTCAAGATCGTGAACGAGGAACTGACGCGCCTGATGGGCAGCGAGAACGAATATGTGCACCTGAAAAGCAGCCCGCCCACCGTCATCATGATGTGCGGGCTGCAGGGCAGCGGCAAAACCACCCACAGCGCCAAGCTGGCCAAGTTTTTTGCAAAGCAGGGGCACCGCCCGCTTTTGGTGGCCTGCGATATCTACCGCCCGGCCGCCATCGAGCAGCTGCAGCGCGTGGGGCAGCAGGCCAGGGCCCCGGTGTTCACCCTGCCCGGCGAAAAGCCGGAAGAGATAGCCCGCAAGGCCTATGCGCACGCGCGCGACCACGGCAACGACATCGTGATTTTGGACACGGCCGGGCGGCTGCACGTAGACGCCGAGCTGATGGATGAACTGAAACGCATCAAGCAGGCGGTGGCCGTGGACGAAAGCCTGCTGGTGGTGGACGCCATGGTGGGCCAGGACGCCGTGAACGTGGCCAAAAGCTTCGAAGAGGCCATCGGCATAGACGGCGTGATATTGACCAAGCTGGACGGCGACACCCGCGGCGGCGCGGCGCTGAGCGTGCGCGCGGTGACCGGCAAGCCCATCAAGTTTGCCGGCGTGGGCGAAAAGCTGGACGATCTGGAGAGCTTTTACCCCGACCGCATGGCCGGGCGCATCTTGGGCATGGGCGATGTGCTGACCCTGATAGAAAAAGCGCAGGACGCCGCCGACACGAAAGAGGCCGAGGCCGTGGCCCAGCGGCTTTTGGAGAACAAGTTCGACATGAACGACCTGCTGGCGCAGATGCAGCAGCTGAAAAAAATGGGCGGCGCCACGGCGCTGCTGTCCATGATGCCCGGCGGTGGCGGCGTGAACGCCGACGACGTGGACGAGGGCCAGCTGGTGCGCGTGGAGGCGATGATCCAGAGCATGACGCCCGCCGAGCGGGCCAAGCCCGCCATCATCAACCCCAAGCGCAAGCGCCGCATCGCGGCCGGCAGCGGCACCCGCGTGGAGGACGTGAACCGCCTGCTGCGCATGCACGAGCAAACCGGCAAGATGATGCGGCAGTTCCGCAAGAACCCGAAGAAACTGGCCCGCATGACCCGGGGCATGCCGATGGGCTAGCGCTCGGCACGGGCACCACAGGCCGGCCTTGCTTTTGGCGCAAGGCATTTACCATGGAAAAAACGGACAGTCGTTTTTTTGCCCGCCGAAAGGCAGAAGAAGCCACGGCAAGCAGGCGGGCGCATATAAGGGAAGGTACGTATCAATTCGGAGGTGTACGAACGATGGCAGTGAAAATCAGGTTGCGCCGCATGGGCGCCAAAAAAGCGCCCTTCTATCGCATTGTAGTGGCGGATTCCCGCTTTCCGCGGGATGGGCGGTTCATCGAGGAGATCGGCTACTACGACCCCACCAAGAAGCCCAGCGTGATAGAGGTGGACGCCGAAAAGGCAAAACAGTGGATCGCGAACGGCGCCAAGCCCACCGACACGGTGCGCGACTTGCTGAAGAAAAAGGAAATACTGTAAAAGGAGAACCAACATGGAAGAAGTTCTGCTGGCAATGGCAAGAGGGCTTGTGAACGACAAGGACGCCGTGCAGGTGACGGTGGAGGAGCCCGGCCCGAACGAAGTGATTTTCCACCTGGTGGTGGCCGAGGACGACAAGGGCCGCGTGATTGGCCAGAAGGGCAGCAAGGCCCGCGCCATCCGCACGGTGATGAGCGCCATCGCCGCCAAAGAGGGCAAGCGCTCGCGGGTGGAGATAGACTAAAAAAGCTGCAAAATGTGGGCCATGCCCCGCTTGAACTTTTAGGCGGGGTGTGGTATCATGAATGCACACAATTGAATAGGATGTCTTCGGGGCAGGGTGAAATTCCCGATCGGCGGTAAAGTCCGCGAACACCTGAAAGGGTGCCGAACCGGTGTAACTCCGGTACCGACAGTTAAAGTCTGGATGGAAGAAGATGTTGTGGCCGCGCGTTTTTTGCGTGCGCTCCCTCAAAACATGGATCACCTGGAAGGCATGGCTTTTCAGGTGTTATTCTATTGTTTTGGGAGGTTTTATGAAATGAAGATCAACACACGCAAGCTGGCCACCATGGGTATCTTGTCCGCCCTTTCGGTTCTGTTGG
>JBFXKS010000049.1:0-9526 GCA_050173515.1 Oscillospiraceae bacterium
TTTTGGTGCGGCTGGAGACCAGCCCCGAGGACATTGAGGGCATGGCCGTGGCACAGGGCATTTTGACCGCGCGCGGCGGCATGACCTCGCACGCGGCCGTGGTGGCCCGTGGCATGGGCACCTGCTGTGTGTCGGGCCTGGGCGAGATGGTGGTGGACTACGACAAAAAGCAGTTCACGCTGGGCGGCAAGGCGTACCCCGAGGGCAGCTTCATCTCGCTGGACGGCTCCACCGGCAACGTGTACGGCGAGGCCGTGCCCACCGTCGAGGCGTCCATCAGCGGCGACTTCGACCGGCTGATGAAGTGGGCGGACGACGCCCGCGTGCTGGAGGTGTATGCCAACGCCGACAACCGCCGCGACGCCCAGCAGGGCAGCGACTACGGCAGCGAGGGCATCGGGCTGTGCCGCACCGAGCACATGTTCTTCGAGGCCGACCGCATCCGCGCCATGCGCGAGATGATCGTGGCCACCGACGCCGAGGCCCGCAAAAAGGCGCTGGCCAAGATATTGCCATACCAGCAGGGCGACTTTGAGGAGATTTTTGAGGTGATGGGCGAGCGCCCGGTGGTCATCCGCTTTTTGGACCCGCCGCTGCACGAGTTCCTGCCCACAGACGAGGGCGACATTGCCGAGATAGCCAAAGAGCTGGGCCTTTCGGTGGAGAAGCTGCACCAGGTCATCGACAGCCTGCACGAGTTCAACCCGATGATGGGCCACCGCGGTGTGCGCTTGTCGGTGTCGTACCCGGAGATCGCCGAGATGCAGACCACGGCGGTGATCAAGGCGGCGCTGGCCACGGCCAAAAAGACCGGCAAGAAGATTATGCCGCAGATCATGATCCCGCTGGTGGGCGAGGTGAAGGAGTTCCGCTATGTGAAGGAGTTCGTGGTGCAAACGGCCGACGCCCTGATAAAAGAGGCGGGCAGCGACATGACCTACGAGGTGGGCACGATGATCGAGATCCCGCGCGCGGCGCTGACCGCCGACGAGATCGCGAAAGAGGCCGACTTCTTCAGCTTTGGCACCAACGATTTGACCCAGATGACTTTCGGCTTCTCGCGCGATGACGCCGGCAAGTTCCTGGACTACTACTACGAGAATAAGATCTACGAGAGCGACCCGTTCGCCCACATCGACATGAAAGGCGTGGGGCAGCTGGTGAAGCTGGCCTGCGAGCTGGGCCGCAAGGCGAACCCCAGCCTGCATTTGGGCATTTGCGGCGAGCACGGCGGCGACCCCACCAGCGTGGAGTTCTGCCATGACGCCGGGCTGGACTATGTGAGCTGCTCGCCCTTCCGGGTGCCCATTGCCCGCTTGGCCGCCGCACAGGCCGCCATCAAAAACCCGCGCTAGCAGCGCACAACACAGGTCAACTGGGTGTGCCGCCCCCGCGCTTTGGGGCGGCACACTTTGTTTTCTTATAAAGTAAGAAACAGATGTGGTATACTTGATAAAAATGCATGGGAAGCCGCGCGGCGTGCCGCGCAGATAAAATGGAGCGGTGATGGAAAAAGAACGCATAAAAGAAGAAAAAAGCCAGAACGCGCTGGCGTTCGTGTTTCGGCACGGGCGCGGCAAGATGCGCTGGATGGCGCTGGCGCTGGCCGGCACGCTGGTGAGCGTGGTGGCCGCCTTTTTGACGCCGCAGATCATCCGCTTTGCGGTGGACGTGGTGCTGGGTGGTGAAGCGGCGGCCATGCCCGGCTATATGCAGTGGCTGATGGAGGCGCTGGGCGGTGTGGGCGGCCTGGGCGGGCTGTGGGGCTATGCGCTGGCGGTGGTGGCGCTGGCGCTGGCCAGCGGGCTGTTCAACTTTGCGGCGCGCATGGGCATGGCCACCGGCACCGAGCGCTTTTGCCGGGACCTGCGCAACAAGCTGTTCAGTCATGTGCAAGGCCTGCCGTTCAAGTGGCATGTGGACAACAAAACAGGCGACATCATCCAGCGCTGCACCAGCGACTTGGAGGTGGTGCGCAACTTTTTGTCCACCCAGCTGCTGGAGGTGGTGCGCACGGTGGTGCTGGTGGCGGTGGCGCTGGTGCTGATGTTTGGCATGAACCTAACGCTGGCGCTGGTGTCGCTGGCGTTCATCCCGCTGGTGCTGCTGTATTCGCTCATCTTCTACCGGTTGGTGGGCAACCGCTTTTTGGCCGCCGACGAGGCCGAGGGTGAACTGACCATCAACGTGCAGGAGAACCTGACCGCGGTGCGCGTGGTGCGGGCGTTTGGGCGCGAGCGCTTTGAGATGGAGCGGTTCGACCGGTACAACAACCGCTTTGCCGACCTGTGGATAAAACTGGGGCACACGCTGAGCGTGTTTTGGGGCATGGGCGACGTGGCCACCGGGGTGCAGATATTGACCGTGGTGGCGGTGGGCGCCGTGCTGGCGGCGAATGGCCAGATGAGCGCGGGCGAGTTCTTGGCTTTTGTGTGGTACAACAACATGCTGGCCTGGCCCATCCGCGCGCTGGGGCGCACCTTGTCGGAGATGAGCAAGACGGGTGTGTCGGCGGCGCGCATGCAGGAGGTGCTGGACGCAAAGCCCGAGCCGGCCGAGCCGGCCGCACAGAAGCCGGACCTGCGCACCGACATCCGCTTCGAGAACGTGACCTTTGGCTACGAGCAGCAGCCGGTGCTGAAGGATTTGAGCTTCACCATCCCCAAGGGCAGCACCTTTGGCATCATGGGCGCCACAGGCAGCGGCAAGTCCACCATCACCTACCTGCTGAACCGCCTGTACGATTTACCGCCGGGCTTTGGGAACATCTGGTTCGGCGACGTGGAGATACGCGACATCGACCGGCAGTACCTGCGGCGGAACGTGGGCCTGGTGCTGCAGGAGCCGTTCTTGTTTTCGAAGACGATAGAGGAGAACATCGCCATAGCGGACGTTGGCGATGAAGAGAATGCGGAGGCCCTGGCGCCGGCAGGCCGGAAAGGGCGCCTGGGCCGGCGCATGCCGGCCCAGGCAGCGGGCGCAGGGCTGGACCGCGCCCGCATACGCCGCGCGGCGCGTGTGGCCGCGGTAGACGAGGCGATCACGGAGTTCAGCGGCGGGTACGAGACCGTGGTGGGAGAGCGCGGCGTCACCCTTTCCGGCGGGCAGAAGCAGCGGGTGGCCATTGCGCGCACGCTGATGCTGGAGGCCCCGGTGATGGTGTTTGACGACAGCATGAGCGCGGTGGACCTGGAGACCGATGCGCGCATACGCGCCGCGCTGCGTAAGGGCACCGGCAAGGCCACGGTCATCCTCATCAGCCACCGCATCAACACCCTGATGGCGGCCGACAGGATACTGGTGCTGGAAGACGGGCGCCTGGCCGACATCGGCACGCACGCCGAGCTGATACGCCGCCCCGGCACCTACAAGCGCATCTACGACATGCAAAGCGAGGCGGCCGCCGACGCCGGCGAGGACCTGGAGGCGCTGGAAAAACGCGCCGAGCAGCGCGCGCGGCAAGACGAAGCGCCCGGGCAAGGAGGTGGTGCCTGATGTGGGAAGAGCAGTATAACACGAAGAACTTCAGCCTGTCGGTGTGGAAAAAGATGTGGCCGTTCATGCGGCGCTACCGGGCAAATCTGGTGGCGGTGTTTGCGCTGATGGTGTTCATGGCGCTGGTGGACATCGCCATCCCGCTGTTTTTGCAGTACGCCATCGACCATTTTGTGGTGCCGATGACCACGACGGGGCTGATGCCGTTTGTGGCGGTGTACGCCGCGGTGGTGCTGGTGCAGGGCTTCAGCGTGGTGGTGATGGGCCGGCAGGCGATGCACATCGAGATGCACCTGGGCAAAGATTTGAAACGCAGCACCTTTTTGCATTTGCAGAAGCTGGGGCTCTCCTACTACAACCAAAACGCCGTGGGCTGGATACTGGCGCGGGTGATGAGCGACACCAACCGTATCTCCGGCGTGGTGGCGTGGGCTTTTGTGGACCTGTTTTGGAGCGCGTTCTACGTGGTGGGCGTGTTTGTGGCCATGCTGGTGCTGAACTGGAAGCTGGCGCTGCTGGTGATGGCCACGGTGCCGGTGGTGGTGGCGCTCACCGCGCTGTTCCAGGGCAAGTTTCTGGCGGCCAACCGCGAGATGCGCCGGGCCAACAGCCGCATCACCGGGGCGTACAACGAGGGCATCGGCGGGGCGAAAACCAGCAAGACGCTGGTGATAGAGGCGCGCAACACCCGCGATTTCGAGGAGATGACGGACGGGCTGTACCGCTCGTCTTTGCGTGCGGCGCGCCTGAGCGCGGTGTTCATTCCCATCGTCACCTTTTTCTCGTCGCTGGCGGTGGCGCTGGTGCTGGCGCGCGGCGGCGGCATGGTGCTGGGCGGCGCAATGGAGTTCGGCATGCTGGCCGCCTTTGTCAGCTATGCGCTGGGCATATTGGAGCCGATACAGCAGATGGCGCGGGTGCTGGCCGATTTCATCGCCACACAGGCCAACATCGAGCGCGTGGACGGCCTGCTGAACGCGCAGCCGGACATGGAGGACAGCGCCGAGGTGGTGGAGAAATACGGCACCACCTTCGAGCCGAAACGCGAGAACTGGGAGCCGATCAAGGGCGACATCGAGTTCCGCAACGTGTGGTTCAAATACCCCGACGGCACCGACTGGGTGCTGGAGGATTTCAGCCTGAAGATACCGGCGGGCACCAACGTGGCACTGGTGGGCGAGACCGGGGCGGGCAAGTCCACGCTGGTGAACCTGGCCTGCCGTTTTTACGAGCCGACGCGCGGGCAGGTGCTGATAGACGGCAAGGACGTGCGCGAGCGCAGCCAGCTGTGGCTGCACGCGCAGCTGGGGTATGTGCTGCAGAACCCGCACCTGTTCTCCGGCACGGTGCGCGAGAACATCCGCTATGGCCGGCTGGACGCGACGGACGAGGAGATATACGAGGCGGCGCGGCTGGTGAGCGCCGATTTGGCGGTGGCCCGCCTGGAGGACGGCTACGACACCGACGTTGGCGAGGGCGGCGACCGCCTGTCCACCGGGGAGAAGCAGCTGGTCAGCTTTGCGCGGGCCGTGCTGGCCAACCCGCCCATCTTCGTGCTGGACGAGGCCACCAGCAGCATCGATACCGAGACCGAGCGGCTTATCCAGAACGCGATCGGCCATATTTTGCAGGGACGCACCAGCTTTTTGGTGGCGCACCGGCTAAGCACCATCCGCCACGCCGATTTGATATTGGTGGTGCGCGCGGGTAAGATCATCGAGCGCGGCAGCCACGAAGAGCTGATGGCGCAGCGCGGCTATTACCACGGGCTGTACACCGCCATGCGGATAGATGAGGTACGGGAGTAGGGCAAAACCGCCCGTTTACAAACGGGCGGTTTTGGGGTACAATGGTGGGCGTGTAAAATGGATTTTGCCAGAGATTTCAAGCAGAGATGGTAAAGGATGATAACACCTTATGAAAAAACTGATGTGTGCGTTGCTGGCCGTATTGATGCTGACGGGCCTGGTGGCCTGTGGGGACAAGGATGATTCCTCGCTGGTGGAGAGCGTGACGCCGCCGGCCTCCACGCCGGCGCCGGCCTCTTCACAGCCAGAGCCGGAGCCCGAACCGCTGCAGCAGGCCTACCTCACGGGGCTGGAAAAGGGCATCGACTACCCGGAGGGCCAGCGCATCTGCGCCGTTATGGTGAACAACATCGCCCACGCGCGGCCGTCCTATGGCCTGAGCGAGGCCAAGATACTGGTGGAGAGCAAGGCCGAGGCCGGCATCACCCGCTTCATGGCACTGTATGAGGATTACAAGACCATTCCGCGGGTGGGCTCGCTGCGCAGCGCGCGCGACCAGTTTTTGCAGCTGCTGATACCCACCTATGGTTTTTATGTGCACGAGGGCCCGGCCCAGAACCAGCCCACCAACTGGCTGATGCGGGACTATGACTATGACCATTACGACCTGCAGCCCAAGGACGGGCCGCTGTACTGGGACGAGCCCGCCAGGAACGGCAGCGAGTTCTATTGGCACAATGTGGACGGCGAGCACATCATCAACACGATAGAGCGCAAGGGGCTGGACGACGAGCGCCCCTATGGCAGCCCGTTCTTCTACTTCCGCTCGTACGAAGAAGAGCCGCGTGTGCCGGAGGAGGGCGAGGGCAAGGCCTTCACCGTGGTGCACAGCGCCAGCTACCGCACACATTTTGAGTATGACGAGGCGAGCGGCCAATACAAGATGAGCATGTTCAACTCGGGCCAGGGCGGCGTGCAGCCGGCTGTGGACGCCAACAACAACGAGCAGCTGGCCTTCGACAATGTGCTGGTGGTGTATGCCCCAATGGGTATTTGGGCGGGCACGCAGGCCGATGGCGGCCTGGTGCAGGTGGACTTCACCTCCGGCGGTGGCGCGTTCTACTTCACCAAGGGCGGCTTCGAGCGGGTGATCTGGCGCAAGGGCGCGCCCGACCAGCCGCTGCGGCTGGAGAAAATAGACGGCAGCGAGGAACCGGTGGAAGTGAACCCGGGCACCACCTATATCGGCGTGGTGGACGACACTGAATCGGAGAACTTCTATGCCACACTGTTGGACGGCACCTCGGCTTCGGCGGCCGGGCAGGGCACGGTGAACCCGAACGAGGTGGACACGAAGGACTAAACGGCGCCGCACACCGTCCGGTGTGGGTGGCGTGTGCCGGGCGAAACAGAAGAAGAGCCGCCGAAGGGCTTTGACGGCGGCTCTTTTGGAAAACAGGACGGGCAAGTGTGTTGAGACGCAAAAGCAGCGGACAAGTGAAGACGAGGCGCTGGCTGGCCGGGGTGCTGGCGGTGTTGGTGTGCCTGCTGGGCGGCTGCGCCTCGGGCATGCAGGCGCCTTCAAGCGAGGCACCGTCGCCGGCCAGCAGCAGCCCGCCGCCGGTGGTTTCAGAGCCAGAGCCCGAGGTGGAGGTGCTGGCGCCACTGCCGCTGGCCGACGGTGTGAACGCGCTGACCGGCCTTGCACAGCCCGATGAGATGCAGGCGGGCCAGCGCCCGGTGGCGGTGATGGTGTCGAACAACGAGCGCTCGCTGCCGCAGCGCGGGCTGGCCCAGGCCGATGTGCTGGTGGAGATGCTGACCGAGGGGGGCATCAGCCGGCTGATGGCGCTGTATGCCGACTACCGCACGGTGCCGCTGGTGGGGCCGGTGCGCTCCACGCGGGACGCCTTTGTGCAGTTCGCGCTGCCGTGCGACGCCATCATGGCGCACATCGGCACCTCGGTGTATGCGAAAAACCTGCTGGAAGTGATGGACGAAAAGACCGTGGACGGGCTGTATCTGGGCCGAACGGCCTATTGGTTCGACGCCGACCGCAGCAACCCCAGGCCCGGCGGCAAGCTGCACGAGTATTGCTGGTTCACAAACGCCGAGCTGATATGGGCCGGGATGGAGGCCATCGACGTGCACCCGACGGGCGAGGTGCGCACGCTGTTCCGGTTTGCAAAGGCGCCGGTGCAGCCGCAGCAAAGCGCGGTGCGTGTTGATGCGGTGTATGCGCCGGGGGTGTCCAGCGCGGCCTTCCACTACGACACGGCGGCCGGGCTATACCACAAATTTATGGGCGAGCACCCGCACACGGACGAGGACGGCGGCCAGCTGAGCTTTACCAATGTGGTCTTGCTGGAGTGCGGCGTGAGCCTGAAGCCGGACGGCCTGTGCACCGAGCTGGACATGCGCGGCGGCGAGGGCTGGGTGTTCACCATGGGCGGCGCACAGCAGGTGGTGTGGCGCAAGGGCGCGCCCGAGGAGGCGCTGCGGCTGTTCACGCCCGAGGGCGAGGAGATAGAGGTGAACCCGGGCAAGAGCTATGTGGGTTTTGTGCCGGATGACGTGGAGAACGGCATCCAGTTCAGCGCGCAGAGCGCCTGACAATACCGCAAAAAAGCCCCCGGCGATGAGGACATCGCCGGGGGCTTTTTATATATAAATGAAGAAAGGCGCGGGTCAATACCGGCGGGTGAGGGGCAGCGCGCAGATGAGCAGCGTCCAGCCGGCCTGGTAGAGCAGCGGGATGGTGAGGCTGAGCGTGGGCAGCGAGACGCTGAACACGAGCAGCACACACAGCACGGCGGCCAGCGCGGAAGCGGCGATCTGCACGGCGGCGGCCATTTTTTCGCTGGCGGCGCAGCCGGCGGCGGCGCGCATGCCGCCGATGAAGCTGGAGAAAGAGCCCATGTGGGTCATCACGCCGTCGCTCTCGGGCAGGTAGGCGGTGAGCGGCGCCAGGATATCGAGCTCGCGCGGGCCCAGCACCTTCACCACGCCGGCGGGCAAATCGTACACGCGCTCCACCAGCTCGCCCGTCACATTCATGTCGTCGCTGGTGATGAGCAGGGAGACGCCGCTTTTCACAAGGCCGTCCAGCGTGGCGGCTACCTCTTCGTCCGGGTGATAGCCCACGATGAACATGGCCGACAGGCGCCCCGCCACCGCCAGGTACACCGGGTAGTGCCCCTTTGGCACATATTTCAGCTCTATTTCGATGGCGGGCGGCTCCACGCCGTGCTTTTGCAACATCTCGCGGGTGCCGATGACCACGCGGTTGTTCTGCACCCAGGCGTTGAAGCCGCGGCCCGGCTCTTTCACCAGGCTGTCCACTTTATACAGCATGTCGCTCTTGCCCTGGATGACGCCGAGGAAGATGTCGCGCAGGGTGTCGCAGCCCTCGATGAGCACGCTGGCGGCGTAGAGGATGGCGATGTCGATGCGCTCGCGCTCGAAGGTTTTGATGCCCTTGAGCTGCACGGCATTGGGCGGGAAGATGTCCCGTGCGCCGGCCATCACCACGTTCACCTGGCCCAGGTCCTCGATGGCGGACCAGCCGGGCACCACCGCGCCGATGCGCGCGGTGCTGGTTTGCAGCAGCAGGCTGGGGATGGCCGAGACGAGGCTGGAGGACAGGGGCGCCGCGATGCACAGCAGCGCGGCAAAGGCGGCCAGCGCGGCAAACAGGCTGTGGGCCAGGAAATAGGTGATGACCGCCAGCAGCAGCCCCACACCCAGCAGCACCCAGCCCACGATGCGGGCGACGCGGTCGGTCCAGCGCTGGGAGAAGCTTTGGCGCAAGAAGCCCTTCACCAAGGCGGTGGGCCGGCTGAGCAGCAGCGTGGGGTAGTCCTCCTCCAGGCCGCTGGTGATGTTGTAGGCGATGTCCTGGTTGCCGTCCAGGATATAGGCGGCGCTGTGGTCGAACCCGGCGGAGGCCAGCTGGAAGTTGCGCAAGATGGAGACGGTGCGCACCCGCTTGCCCAGCGCGTTGAAGCAGAGCAGCAGCGCGGCCAGCGCACCGAAGAGCGTGCCCGCAGATGCGGCGCCGGCAAAGGCGTTCACCACCAGCACGATGCCCTGCAGCAGCGCGGCCACCGAGGCCAGCGCCGAGGTGGTGTCTACGGTGGGCTCGCCCACCAGCCCGATGAGGCCGGTGGCCACCGTGGTGAAGTTGACGGCCATGGCGGCGATGATGAGGATGAGGTAAACGAGGGCGAAGGCCACGGGGTTTTCCGTGGGCGAGAAGGCCCACGGCACCGGCACGGCGCCTG
>JBFXKS010000050.1:0-9359 GCA_050173515.1 Oscillospiraceae bacterium
TCGGCAGCACGTTTTTCAGGAGGGTCCCTCTCCATATTCCACTTTTTTCATGCTTTTCATTGGCCGCATCGCCGCGGAAGGCGCCCGTGTTTTTCCATCTTTGCCCGCGCTGTATGGACGCCCACGCTTGACAAACCCCTGGCCATTGATAAAAATAGAAGGTGCCGAAGGCCATGCGGTGCCGGTGTGTGCGGCACACCCAAAGCCTGTGGCGGGCACAGCGGCCCATCTTCTACAGCTTTTCCAGCGCCGCCTGCCCGCAGGCCATGCCCACGCCATAGGCCGCCTCCAGCTTGTCGCGGTCTTTACCAAAGCGATCTACCGCCAGTTTTTGCGGCGGCGCCACCACAATGGCCTTGCCGCTTTGCTCCAGCCGGGCCACCCTTTCCAGCGTGTGGTTGTATTTTAAATGCCGCAGGTCCATGGCCTGCACCAGCTTTGGATATTTACGGTACATCGCATGATACACCGCGCGCATGCTCTGTGCTTTTTTGCGGTAGCCGCGCGCCTGTGTCAGCACCACCACCAGCCGGTCGGCGCCATTTTCCAGCGCCCAGTCTATCGGGATGGGGTCGGCCACGCCGCCGTCCAGATACAGCCCGCCCTTGTACTCCACCATGGGCGAAAACAGCGGCATGGAACACGACGCCCGGATCACCTCCAGGCCATGCGTCACCTCTTCTTTGCCAAAAAACACCGCCTTGCCGGTGTGCACGTCGGTGGCACCGGCATAAAACCCACACGAAGACGCGTAAAACGCATCGTAATCAAATGGGTCTAATTTTTCGGGAATTTCGCCGAAAATAAAGTCCATCCCAAAAACCGAGCCCGTGCGCAGGTAGCTTTGCACGCTGACATAGCGCTTGTCGCCCGCGTAGTCCACGTTGGTGCGGCAACCCCGGCCCAGCTGGCCGGACACATAGGACACCCCGTTGGACGCCCCGGCCGACACACCCACCAGTTCGTCTGCCAAAAAGCCGCCTTCCATAAATGCCTGCAGCACACCTGCGGTGTACACGCCGCGCATGCCGCCGCCCTCGCATACCAAAGTGGTTTTCAAGATTTTCACCTGCTTTTTTATTGTTTTTTCGGATTAATTTGCCATTATTTCCTCTATTAAATATCAATGGGCGCGCCACCAAGCCGAGCACCGCACGCCCTTGTTCCAGTATAATGCAGCCCCACCGCAAACGCAAGCCACAGGCTATGGCCATCGCCGCATCGGCGGCCACCTTTGGGGAGGACAACCCATGGAAAACAGCGTGCTTTCCGCCATGAAAACAGATGAAATACTGGTTACACACGGGAAATCCCCGGCTGAAATGACGCTGGAGCTGCTGGAGGCGGCCAATTTGTGCGCGCTGATCGGCGACACCGGCAAACGCGTGGGCCTGAAGCCCAACCTGGTGGTGCCGCGCCCGGCCGGCGAGGGCGCCACCACCCACCCCGAGATCGTGGAGGCGCTGGTCCTCTACCTGCACAAGCACGGTTTTCGCAACCTGGTGATCCTGGAGGGCTCGTGGCTGGGCGCGCGCACCACCGACGCCTTTGCCGCCTGCGGCATCGTCGACATCGCAAAGCGCCACGGCGTGGCCCTGGTGGACACCCAGCAGGACAGCCACGCCACCCACGCCTGCGCCGGCATGGACATCGCCATCTGCGACAGCGCCATGGCCCTCGATTTCCTCATCAACCTGCCGGTGATGAAGGGCCACTGCCAAACCGGGCTCACCTGCGCGCTGAAAAACCACAAGGGGCTCATCCCGAACCGCGAAAAGCGGCGCTTCCACACGCTGGGGCTGCACCGACCCATCGCCCATTTGGCCACCGCCGTGCACAGCCGGTTTGTGCTGGCAGACAGCATCTGTGGCGACTTGGACTTTGAGGAGGGCGGCAACCCGGTGCACACGGGCCGCCTGTTCGCCGCGCGCGACCCGGTGCTGTGCGACGCGTGGGCGGCGCAGCAGATGGGCTTTCCCGCAGGGCAAGTGCCCTACATCCCCATGGCCGCCGCGCTGGGGGCCGGCTGCGCCGATGCCGGCGCGGCCCGCGTGCGGGTTTTGCGCGAGAGCGCAGCGGCCGGCCCCGCGCCACGCCCCACCGGCAAGGCCCAAAAGCTGGCGCGCCACATCAGCGAGGACAGCGCCTGCAGCGCCTGCACCGCGGCGCTGGTGCGTGCGTTGGCCCAGCTGGACGAGGGCGAGCGCCGCCGCCTGCCGGGGCCCGTCTGCGTTGGGCAGGGCTACCGCGGGCGCACAGGGGCGCTGGGCGCGGGCCAATGCACCGCCGCCTTTGCCCATTCGGCGCCCGGCTGCCCGCCCACGGCCGCCGACCTCGTGTGCTTTTTGCGGGAAAATCTGGCCTGAAAATGGCCGGGCCCCTGTTCAAAACGGCAAAATTATGGTATTTTATTCCTTGTATATCTTTCTGAAACTGGCGCGCATCGTTCATTCGGCACCGGCCGCGCGCATCGTTCACCACGGAGGGACCACGCTTTGTCTAAAAAAATCATTTTGAGCGCCGACAGTACCTGCGATATTGGCCCCGAGCTCAAAGAGCGGTACAACGTGCACTATTTTAACTACCATATCCAAATTGGCGAAGAGAGCTACATCGACGGGGTGGAGATAAGCCCCGAGGAGCTGTACAGCGCCTGGCGGGACCGCGGCATCCTGCCCAAAACCGCCGCCATCACCCCCGGCGAATACGCCGAGTTCTTCTCGAGGTGGGTGCAGGACGGCAACGAGGTGGTGCACGTGAACCTCGGCTCCGCCATCTCTTCGGCCTACCAGAACTGCTGCATCGCCGCGGCCGAGCTGGGCCACGTGTACCCGGTGGACTCGGCCAGCCTCTCCACCGGCAGCGGCCATCTGGTCATCTGCGCGGCCGAGATGATCGCCGAGGGCATGCCCGCGGCCGAGATTGCCGAAAAGCTGGTGGCGCTGCGCGAAAAGGCACACGCCAGCTTTGTGCTGGACACGCTGGAGTTCATGAAAGCGGGCGGGCGCTGCAGCGCGGTGGCCGCCTTTGGCGCCAATTTGCTGAAGCTGAAACCGGGCATCACGGTGGACCGCTTTGGCGGCGGACAGATGGGCGTGGGCAAAAAATACCGCGGCGCCATGGAGAAGGTGCTGGTGGAGTATGTGCGCGACCAGCTGGAGGGCCGCGACGACCTGGTGCTGGACCGCATCTTCATCACCCATTCCGGCTCGCCCGACGAAGACATCGAGCTGGTGCGCGGCGAGATCAAAAAGTATGCCGACTTCAAAGAGATCATCCCCACGCGCGCCTCGGGCACCATCTCGTCCCACTGCGGCCCGCGCACGCTGGGCGTTTTGTACATGACAAAGTAGTCTCTTTCCCGGGCGCTCTTGTGAAGCCCTGGCACCAACCCGCACCGCTTGCAGCAGGGCATGGCCTCCGCCATCCCCTGCTTTTTTCACACCGCACCGGCTTTGGCCGGATGGAGGACAGTGTTATGAACAACCAGACCATGATCCAGTATTTCGAGTGGAACGTGCCGCCAGACGGCCTTTTGTGGCGGCGCGCCGCCGCCCAGGCCAAAGCTTTGCGCCACTTCGGCTTCGACATCATCTGGCTGCCGCCCGCCTACAAGGGCGCCGCCGGCGGCTTCGACGTGGGCTATGGCGTGTACGACACCTACGACTTGGGCGAGTTCGACCAGAAGGGCAGCGTGCGCACCAAATACGGCACGAAGGCCGAGTACCTCGCTTGCATCAAGGCGCTGCAGACCGAGGGCTTTTCCGTCATGGCCGACATCGTGCTGAACCACCGCATGGGCGCGGACGAGGCCGAGCAAGCGCCCGCCGAACGCTTCGACCCCAACAACCGCACACAGCAGATCTCGGGCGAAGAGACCATCGAGGCCTGGACGCGCTTCACCTTTCCCGGCCGCAAGGGCAAATACTCCTCTTTCACCTGGGACTGGGGCTGCTTTACCGGGGTGGACTGGGACGCCAACACCCGCCAGGGCGGCATCTATCAGTTCGAGGGCAAAAGCTGGAGCGACGACGTGGACAAGGAGCGCGGCAACTTCGACTACCTGATGGGCGCCGACGTGGACATGAACAACGAAAAGGTGGTGGAAGAGCTCATTCGTTGGGGCCAGTGGTACCTGAAAACCACCGGCGTGAACGCCCTGCGGCTGGACGCGGTGAAGCACATCGACTATGCCTTTTACGAAAAATGGCTGGACACCGTGCGCCAAACGGCCGGGCGCGACCTGTTCGCCGTGGGCGAATACTGGAGCGACGACCTCGGCGACCTGACGGCGTACCTGGCCAACAGCGGCGACCGCATGAGCCTGTTCGACGTGCCGCTGCACATGAACTTCCACAACGCCTCCCACGCCGGCGGGCAGTTCGGCATGCAGGGCCTCTTCCAAAACAGCCTGGTCTCCACCGACATCATGCACGCCGTCACCTTTGTGGACAACCACGACTCGCAGCCCGGGCAGTCGCTGGAAAGCTGGGTGGACGAGTGGTTCAAGCCGCTGGCCTATGCGGCCATTTTGCTGCGCAAGGACGGCCTGCCCTGCGTGTTCTATGCCGACTACTACGGCCTGCGCAACGACGGCGTGCCACCCGTGCCGGGCCTGAAGCGCATGCTGGCCGCCCGCAGGGACTGCGCCTATGGCCCCCAGCACGACTACTTCGACCACGACAATGTGGTGGGCTGGACGCGCGAGGGCGACGCCGCGCACCCGCACTCCGGCTGCGCGGTGCTGCTGAGCGACGGGCCCGGCGGCGAAAAGACCATGTACATGGGCAAGGCCTTTGCCGGGCAAACCTTCCGGGACATCACCCGTCGCCAGCAGAACGTGGTGACGGTGGACGGCGACGGCAACGGGCTGTTCAGCGTGCCGGGCGGCGGGGTGAGCGTGTGGCTCACCGAGCCCGCCTACACCGAGATAGCCATCCACTGCGATTGACAGGCTTCTTTCTAAACCGTGCACCTCGCTTTGCGCGTGGATGACGCCAAACCTGCAGCATATACGCCCGAAGCGCCCGGCATCGTTTTCGCCGTTTTGTTGCATATGCAACAGACACGGCCCTGCTTTTGCGCTACATTAAAGGCAAAGGAGGGATCTGCCATGGACACCCGTTCGCGTATTTTATGGATCACCCGCACCGCCATCTTCATCGCGCTGCTCATCGCCATCCAGGCCGTCACCCAGCCGCTGGGCCAGTATGTCACCGGCTCACTGGTCAACCTCATCCTCATCCTCTCCACCTTGCTGGGTGGGCTTTTCTCCGGCGTCACGGTGGCGCTGCTGTCGCCCGTGTTCGCCTTTTTGCTGGGCATTGGCCCGGCCATGCCGCCGGTCGTCCCTGTCATCATGCTGGGCAATTTGGTGCTGGTGCTGGCGTGGCATTTCATCGCCGGCAAAGCCGAGGGCAAAAAAATGCTGGCCATGTATCCGGTGGCCCTGGTGGTGGGCGCCGTGGTGAAGTTTCTGGTGCTGTACCTGGGCATCGTGCAGCTGGTGCTGCCCTTTATCCTCAAGCTGCCCGAGGGGCCCACGGCCGTGCTCACCGCCAGCTTCTCCTACCCGCAGCTCATCACCGCGGCGCTGGGCGGGCTGGCCGCCTGCCTCATCGCCCCGCCGCTCAAGCGCATTTTGACAAAGTCCCCCGCCGCGCCGCAATAATGCCAAATAAATCAAAATTTAAAGACCCGAAGCGGCATGCTTCGGGTCTTTTGTTCTCTTATTTTATTAATTATCCGCCATTTAAATGGATTTTAATTTCTTTTTTTGCGCATTTTTAAATCAATAGGCCATGGCCCGGAAATCGTGCTGCGCCTGCCACTGGTATATATCGGCGCTGGCAAAATGCAGATGCTGGTAGCTGGCCGCCTCATCGAAGGCCCACGGGTCGTTCAGGGTGAAGCCGCTGGCGTCGTAGCCCGTCAGCGTGAGCGCGTGGGTGATGCTGGTGGCCTCGCCGCCGCCGATGTCGTACCCGCGGAACCACACCACCACCGGCACGCCCTGGGCCAGCGTGGCCCGTATGCGCGCCAGGCTGGAGCGGTTGCCACCCCACTGGGCAATGGGTGTGTCCGGGTTCACGGTGTTGGTGAGGTCCACCGCCGAGCCCACATAGCTTTCCACAAACGGCAGCTGCGGGGGCACATAGGTGGTCCAGCCGTTGCTGTAAGGGCTGCCCACATAGCCGTTGGCCGGGTCGCCGTCGGGCGAATACGCCATGCCGTCGGCCACCTCGCGCGGGTCCAGCACGTCGTCGCCGTTCAGCCCCAGCGCGTAGCTGATCATCATCGTCATGGCGGTGGCCTCACACCCGCGCCACAGGCCATAGTCTATCTGGGAGAGGTAGGGCACATCCATCTTCGCCGCGTCCACCCGGATGTAGAACCCCACCTGCCGCACCCGGCTGAAAAAGAAATCCTTCGGCACCGAGAAGGGCATGCGCTCGGCGTTCAGCAGCTCCACATGCTGGCCGTCCAGCGCCATGCCCACCACCGAGTACAGGTCCTGCCCGCCGATGCCCGCGGGGTGGGTGTCCTGCGGCAGCCACGCGTCGGCGCCGTCCAACAGGCCCCACACCATCAGGCTGCAGCTGCCCAGCTGTTCCATGGGCTGCCACGCCGGCAGCGCTGTGTTGCTGCCCAGCAAGGCCTCCAGCGTCGCCTCGTCCAGCGCCTCATGCACAAGCGACCACTCCAGCGCCGCGCCGGTGGCCTCCAGCGCCGCGGCCACACGCGCCTCCACCGGTTCTTCTTCCGGTTTTTCGGTTTCCACCGCCGCGCTGTTTGGCTGCTGTGGCACCTCGCCGGGCTGCTCGGCGGGCTCTTCTGTGCCCGCCGGCTGCGCGGTTTCCACGCGCGGCGCCACCAGCGCCATGCCCTCGAACAGCGCGCCACCCAAAAAGCCCAGGCTTGCGGCCAGGCCCAGCACCGTGGCGCCCACCAGCACCGGCAGCCACCATTTTTTGCACAGCGCCCTCGCCCGGCCCGATGTCTCCTCGGAGGGCTGGGCCGCCGTGCTTTCTTTTTTGTCGCTTTGTTCCAAGGGGGTTTCCTTTTTTCTAGCGCATCATCATCGCGGCTTCCTGCACGTCCATATAGTGCCGCATGGCTGCGGCGAAATCCTCCTGCTCCAGGTCCATGTGCACCGCATAGATGGCCTTGTCCAGGTCCCGGTCAATCGAGTGCGCCGCCAAGTCCTCCAACAGCATCATGCTCTTGCCCATGTCCCGGCCTTCCAGCTGGCGCAGCAGCTCCTCCAGCCGGCGGTACAGGTGCTCGCTCTCCTCGGCCAGCAGGGTGCCCATGCCCTGGGCGCGCTGCACGGCGGTGTCCAGCTTTTTCTCCAGCATATACACCCGGCCTATCAGCTCGGGCAGGTCGTTCTCCGCTTTTTCCACATCGTTTTCGATGATCGCCTGGCGCAGGGCGTCCGCCTGCTGGGCGTCCTGCGGCGCGCCGATTTCCGCCAGTGTTTTGGCCATCACCTCCAGGTCCTGCTCCACCACCGGCCACTGGCCGTCCCGCGCCTGCCGTCCGATGCGCGCCGTAAGCACGCCCAGTGTTTGGTTGGCGGTGTCCAGCCGGCTGAAGTAGCCGTCGGTGTCGCCGCCGGCCGCGGCCACGGCCGCCGTGGCCGCCATGCCATAGCGGTCCAGCGCGGCCACCTGCTGCTCCACGTTGGCCCCCTGATACTTCGGGGCCGCCTTGCGCACCGTGCTGGTGGTCACCGCCATCTCGCCCACGATCTTTTCAGAGGGCAGCCAGCGGCACAAAATGCGCCCGAGGTCGGAGAACTCCACCGGCTTGCCGATGAAGTCGTCCATGCCGCAGCGCACGTAATAGCTCTGCATGTTGTTCACCACATTGGCCGTCAGCGCGATGATGGGCGTCTGCTGGTTCAGCCCCGGCGTGTTGCGGATGTGGTTGGTCACCTCGATGCCGTCCATCTCGGGCATCATGTGGTCCAGGAAGATGATGTCGAACTTCTGGCGGGCGCACAGCTTCAGCGCCTCAGGGCCGTTGTCGGCACAGCTCACCTCGGCGGCAAAGGTGCGCAGCATCTCGCCGCTCACCATCAGGTTGATCTCGTTGTCGTCCACCACCAGCAGCTGGGTGTTGCGCACGGTGAAATCGTCCGGGTAGTCGCCCACCACCGGCGATTTTTTGCCCATGCTCTCGTCGTGCCCCTTGTTCAAAAACCGGGCCAGGTCCGTCACCAGCAGCGGCGTGAACAAAATGGTGTCCTGCATGTCGGGCACGTCCAGCGCCTGGTGCACGCCGCGCAGCGCGGCAAAGCCGCCGGCCTGGTACTTGCTGCGCAGCTTGCGCACCGTCGTCATGGGCACGCTGTCGTCGTAGATGCAGTGGGTGAAGTTCATGGGCAGGTCCAATATCTGCTGCTCGTCGCCGTCGGGGCGCACACAGGCCACGCCCAGCGCCTCCAGCACGGCGGCCACGCTTTGGCCCAAAAGGCCCCGGGCCAAAAGCAGCACCCGCAGGTGTTCCGCGCCGTCCACCCGGGCCAGCGGCTGGCTCTCCACCACTTTTTGCGGCACGCAAAACGAGAAGACGCTGCCCTTGCCGTATTCGCTCTGCACCTCCATCTCGCCGCCCATGGCCGCCACCAGCTGCTTGCTGATGGCAAGGCCCAGCCCCGTGCCGGTGATGCTGCGGTTCTTTTGCAGGTCGGCGCGGGTGAAGGCGTCGAACAGGGTGCGCTGGTCCTCCTCGCGGATGCCCACGCCGCTGTCCTCCACGGTGCACACCAGCCACAGCGCGTCGCCCTGCTGCCGGGTGTGCACCAGCAGCCGCACAAAGCCCTCGTTGGTGTACTTGATGGCGTTGGACAGCAGGTTCACCACCACCTGCTTGATGCGCACGCCGTCGCCCCACAGCACGGTGGGCATGGCCGGGTCCGCCTCTATCAGCAGCGTGAGGGCCTTGTCGGCCGCGCGCAGGCCGGCCACGTTGCTCACCTCGGCCAGCAGCTCGGCCACGTTGTAGGCGCTCTCCTCCACCTCCACCTTGTTGGCGTCTATCTTAGAGAAGTCCAGCACGTCGTTGATGATGCTGATGAGCGAGTTGCCGGAGGAGATGATGTTGTTCACATAGTTGCGCTGCAAATTGTCCAGCTTGGTGAGCGAGAGCAGCTCCGACAGGCCCTTGATGGCGTTCATCGGGGTGCGGATCTCATGGCTCATGTTGGCCAGGAAGCTGTTTTTCGAGCGTGTGGCCTCCTCGGCGCGCTGCTCGGCCTGCACCAGCTCGGTGATGTCGTGCAGAACAAGGGCCAGCCCGCGCGGGCCGCGCGGGCCCGCCTCCAGCCGGATGACCTGCTGGTGCAGATGGCA
>JBFXKS010000051.1:0-9343 GCA_050173515.1 Oscillospiraceae bacterium
TGGCGGCTGATGTCGAACGCCGAAGAAAGCACGCACCGAATGGTCGAATGGTGGCGATGCAAAAAGAAATGCCGCTTTTCCGCCATATCCACAGGCGCAAAAAAGCCCCGGTATCCCGATATAAGGAATACAGGGGCTTTTTGCTTGATTGGATAACAGCTGGGAAAGCGGCGCTGCTACCGGATGCCCTTGCCCATGTGGTAGGCGTCCTCCAGCGCGGGCTTGCCGGCAATGTCGCCCACCTCGTACACGCCGCCGGCATACAGCTGGCCCAGGTCCTGCCAGCCCAGGTGTTTCAGCAGGCTTTCGTAGTAGTGCACCACCGGGGCGTTGTTGTCGTCCGAGTTGCCCTCGGCGGCCATCAGCATCATGCAGGCCATGGCAGGGGTGCCGCCGGTGGCCTCGGTCACGGCGAACAGGCGGTCGATGGCGGCCTTCAGCTGGGCGGTGACGCCCCAGTAGTACATGGGCGAGGCCATCACAAAGATGTCGGCGGCCTGGTACACCGGGTATATCTGCTCCATGCCGTCCTTTTGCATGCAGGGGCTGGCCTTGTCCTTGCCGCCTTTCAGGCAGCCCATGCAGGGGTGGATGCCCATTTTTTGCAGGTTGAAGGTGGTCACCTCGTGGCCGGCCTCCTGGGCGCCTTTGGTGAAGGCCTCCACCAATGCCGCGGTGTTGCCGTTCGCGCGTGGGCTGCCGTTCAAAATCATGATCTTTTTGCTCATGGTGCTGTCTCCTTTGCTTTTTTCTATATTCCCCTTGGTCGCTTCCTTTTTGCGCGTGCGGTCTGCCTTTTCCCAAATGGCGATGACGACGATGAACAGCCCGATGCCATACATGAGGTACAGGTCTTTCAAGTCGAAGGACACCAGCGTGGAAAAGGAGATGAAATCGATGATGTAGCCACGGAAGGCGCTCTCGATGGTGGATGAGGCGGCGCCGGCGGCCATGAGCGTGACGGCCCAGCGAAAGCGGTTGTCGCCCATGGGGTATTTCTGCTTGCGGCAATAGCTGTACAGCAGCGCGCTTAGCAGCACGAACGAGACCAGCTTGATGAGCGCGTGGACGAGGCTGGAGCCGCCCACCACGCCCAGCAGGTTTAGCAGCACATTGTTGCTGTAGTTGGGCGCAAAGCGCAGGCTGAGCCAGTTCGGCACCAGCCAGATGACGGTGCCGCCTGCAAGATAATGTTTCACAAGGGCCTTGGCGGCAAGGTCGATGGCCAGCAAGATGCAGGCGTACACCACCATGGCGGGAACAGGCAGCCTCCACCGCCGCACACCGCCCAGCAGCAGCCACGCGCTGCCCCACAAAAACACGCTGCCCACCAAAAGCCCGCCTATGGCAAGCCAGGTGTGGTTTTCGGGGTTGGGGATGATGACGATAAGGCAGTAGGCGACCCACATGATGGGAAAAGCCAGTGCGTACAATGCGTTTTTCTTCAATGCTCCACTCCTCACGCTACCAGTATAGCGGAAACAACGCAAATTGCCAACGGGCAGGGAAGAGGGTAAGCCGTGTGCCGTGTGCTGCCGGCAGGATGCGCCAAAGGCGATTGGCCGCATCGGTCCGGGCCCGCGCTTCAGACGGAAGCGCCCTGGCAGGCCGGGGCGGCAGCCGGGGTGAGCCCCGGAATACGGCGCGCCCCGCACATCAGAAACCGCCGCGCAAAAATACAAGCCGGCATAGCGTTGCCGGCTTGTGTAAAGTCGAATCTATTCACAGTTTTACGCCTACTCGTAGCGCAAGGCGTCTATGGGGTCCAGCTTGGCCGCCTTGTTGGCCGGGTAATAGCCAAAGAACACGCCGATCAACATGGAGAACCCGGCCGCCAGCAGCATCACCTGCACCGACGGCTGCGCGGGGTAGCCCAGGTAGTCCGCCGCCACCGCGCCCAGCGCCACGCCCAGCGCAATGCCGATGAGACCGCCCACCAGGCAGATGACGATGGCCTCCACGATGAACTGGATGCGTATCTCCCCGTTGGTGGCGCCAATGGCCTTGCGGGTGCCTATCTCGCGCGTGCGCTCGGTGATGGACACCATCATGATGTTCATCACGCCGATGCCGCCCACAAGCAGTGAGATGGCGGCGATGGCGGCGATGGCCATGGACACGGTGCCCAGCATCTCCGTCATGCTCTCCACCATGCTTTCCATGCTGAACGCACTGATGCCGTAATCGTCGTTTCGGGCGTAGTAGCGGTCGAAAAACGTGGTCAGTGTGGTGGCAAAGGCGGTGGCGTCCACACCCGCTTTCGTCACCACCGTCAGGCTTTGGTAGCCCTTCGAGCCGCTCAGCCGCTGCGCGATGGACAAGGGGATGTATACATCCGTTGAGACGTCTGCCTGGTTCGCGGTCATGCCCATCATCGAGGAGGACTCGTACTCGTACACGCCCACGATGGTGTAGGTGGCCACGTGCTCGCCCGCCGTCACCACGATGCGCTGCCCCAGCACGTCCTCGGTGCCGAACATGTTCTCTGCCAGCAGGCTGGACACCACACAGGCTTTCTTCTCGTTTTCAATGTCCCGCTCGGTGATGAACCGCCCGCGCGTCATCGAAACGTCGTTGGCTGCGGCGTATTCGGTGTTCACGCCGGTGAGGGACAGGTTGGCGTAGTTGCGGCCTTTCGTTGTCTGGCCAGAGCCCACGCTGTCGCTCAGGCTGATGGCGTCTATCTCGTCGGGGTATTCCTCGCGCAAAGTCGCCAGCATCTCGTCGGAAATCAGGTTGGAAGCGTCGATGCTGAAGCCCATGCCGAAGCGCCCCTGCGACTGCTTGCTCTGCAGCGACAGCGTGATGTTGCCCACCCCCAGGCCCTGCATGCTGCTGGTGAGCGAGCCGGTGAGCGAGTTGCCCACCGTCATGATGGCGATGACCGAGGCGATGCCGATGATGATGCCCAGCATGGTCAGCAGCGCGCGCATCTTGTTGGCCTTCAGGCTGGCAAACGCCAGCACGATGTTTTCAACGATGCTCATGGGTGGGCTTCCTCGCCATGAAGCATTGCGGGTGCGGCGGCTTGTGTGCCTGCCAGCGCTTTTGCAGCGCTGCCGGTGCGCTGCCCCACAATGTTTCCGTCTTTCAGTGTGATGATGCGCTGGGTCTCTTCGGCCAGCTCCTGGCTGTGCGTGATGAGCACGACGGTCTTGCCCTGTTCCTCGTGCAGCCGGTGGAAGATGTCCATCACCAGCCGGCCGGTTTTCGAATCCAGCGCGCCGGTGGGTTCGTCCGCCAGAAGGATGTCCGGGTCGTTGGCCATGGCCCGGGCGATGGCCACGCGCTGCTTTTGCCCGCCGGAAAGCTCACTGGGCTGGTGCTTCATGCGGTCGCTCATGCCCACCAGTTCCAGCAGTTCCTTGGCCCGCCGCACGCGCTGGGTGCGGGGCACCTTCGCATACAGCATCGGCATCTCCACATTGCGCCGCGCCGAGGTGCGGCCGATCAGGTTGAAGGTTTGGAACACGAAGCCGATCTTCTTGCCGCGGATGCGCGAGAGCGTGCGCTGGTTTTGGGTGTGGATGTCCATCCCGTCCAGGTAATAGGTGCCCTCTGTGGGTTTGTCCAGCACGCCGATGATGTTCATGATGGTGGACTTGCCCGAACCGGACTCGCCCACGATGGAGATGAACTCGCCCGCGTGCACGGTCAGGTCGATGCCGTTCAGCACCTGCAGTTCGTTGCTTTTCCCCTCAAAGTATCGCTTGGTTATGTTTTCCAGCCGTATCATCTCTCTCATGCGGTCTCTCCCTTTTTTTAAGACGGCAGGCTGAAGTTTGGCATGGCGCCGCCGCGGTCTTGGCCACCGCCAGGCATCTCCCCGCCGCCGCCAAGGCCGCCGAACATGCCAAACCCGGCGGCGGCGGCGCCGGACGTGCTCACCGTCACATTGTTGCCCAGCGGGTCATTCAAAATTGCCAGCCCGTCCCGCAGCTCGTCCCCGCTTATCTCGATGTAGTAGTCCGTCTCAAGGCCGGTCTCCACCACGATCTCGATGCGGCTTTCCTCGGTGTCGGCCGCCTGGGCGCTGGCGTCGGTGCGGTTCTCACGGGCGGTGCCGTCAAAGCTGGGCATCCCCTCGGGCATGCCCTCCGGGCGCTCCCCGTCGGCAAAGCCCTCGGGCAGCTCACCTTCAGGCATATTGCCCCAGTCCATGCCGCTGGGCATCCCGCCGCCAAAGCCGCCGGACTCCAGCGCGTACACCACCGTCTGGCCGGCGCTGTTGGTCACCACGGCGTCATAGGGCACCGCATACACATCTGTGCGCGATTCCGTGATGATGTCCACCGTGGCGCTCATGCCCACGGCCAAATTGCCCACTGGCGAGGTGACCTGCACCGTGACGGTGAAATACCCGCCCGAGGCCTTGGGGGACACGGCCGTCACCACCGCGTCCCATTCCTCGTCCTCCAGCGCGTCCGAGGTGACGATGGCCGAAAGGCCCGTGGCCATGCCCACCGCGTCATACTCCGCCACGCTCACCGGGATCTCCAGGCTGTCCTTGTTCTCTATGGTGAACAGCGCGCTGCCCGACGTGGACGAGCCCGTGCCGCTGCTGCCCAGGTTGCCGGTGCCGCCGGTGCTGCCGCCGGCGGTTTTGCCCACCTCGGCGGTCATGTCCATCACGGTGCCGGCGGCGGGCGCCACGATGTCCAGCTCTTCGCGTTGCTCCAGATAGTCCTCCAGCTGGCTGCGCAGGTCTTTGGCGCTGTCCTTTTCGGCCTGGTCGTCGTAGCTCTGCTGGGCGTTCTCTATGCTCTTGCCGTCATTTTCATAGGTGTTGTCGCGTGTTTCAACGGCGCTTTCGTAGGCGCTCTCCAAATTCGAGACATCCGCGTTTTTATAGGCCTTGTTGTAGGCCTTGTCGTAGGTGCTGCTCTCTTCGGCGGCACGCCAGCTGCTCTCGGCGTCGCGCTTGGCCGTGTCGTAGGCGCTTTGTGCCTGGGCCAGCGCCTCTTTCTTCTCCGCTGCAAAGGCGTCCGCCTTGTCGCGCATGCTCTCTTTTTCGCCGATGAGCACCTCGTCGCCCGACATCAGGGCGGCCTCGTACTCCGCCTGTGCCACCACGCGCGCTGTCTCGGCGCTGTCGTAGGCGGGCTGCGCCCGGTTCAGTTCGGCCTGGGCGCTCTGGGTGGCCGCGTCGGTGGCCACCGCCTTTTCCGCCCCCTGCGCCACGGCCTGCTCGCCCGCCGTCTTTCCGGCGGCTTTGCGCGCCTCTTCAATGGCGTTTTCGGCGTTCTGCACATTTTCCTCGTTGCGTATCCAGTTGGTCTCCCGCTGGGCCAGGGCCTCCTGCAGCGTGGTCAGCAGGCGTTCCAGGCTTTTGGCGTCCTGCGCCTGCGCGTCGGAGATGTCCTCGCGCAGGTCGGCTATGGCATCATCCAGTTCGCTCGCGTCCAGTGTGCACAGCAGCTGGCCTTTTTCCACGGCGTCGCCCACGGCCACGTGCACCGCCGCGATGTCATAGGACAGATCGCTGGTCACCTCCTGCACGCTGGTGCTCTGCAGGGTGCCAGTGGCCGTCACCGTCAGCTTCAGGTCCATGCGGCTCAAAAGGGTGGTGTCCGGCACGGTGAAGCCGGCCGTGGGTGTGCTGGGCTGCATGCGGGCCCACAGGCCAAGGGCCACGGCCCCGCCAAGAATCAGGATCAGCAGAAACACGCTCAGCCTTTTGTGCCGTTTGATAAACCGCCCGATGGCTTTGAAGAAACGTGCCAGCCCCCTGCCGATGGCGCTGAAAATCTTTCTCATTCGCTCTGTTCCCCTCTCGTTTGCCGCATCACGGTGATGGATACCGCGCTCGTCCCGTCTTCGTTCAGCACCACACGCACCATTTCACCGGCCTCTATGTCATCCAGTGCCAGGCTACTGTTGTCGCCCATCACGGTGACGGTGGTGTTGTCGGTGATGGAGATCTCCCGCATTTCACCGCTCGTCTCAAAGCCGCTGCCGGGCGCGAAGCCTTCGGGCCGCTCGCCACCCTGTGGGAAAGAGGCGCCGTCGGGCAGTTCCATGCCCTCGGGTGGCCCGCCTTCGCCGGGCTGCCAGCCCTCCGGAAACGAGGCGCCGTCGGGCGGTTCCATGCCCTCGGGCATGCCGCTGCGGTCGGGGGCGCCCTCACCCCGGTTTGCGCCCATCATCCCCGCCATGTCGATCACCTCAATGCTCAGGGTGTCCTCTGTGGCAGATGCAAACAGCCCCATCACCTCATTGGCATTTTGGCCCATGCCTTCGGGCCGTGCGGCCGGCTGTGAAGTGCCGCCGCTATCCCCAGAGCACGCCGTCAGCGCCAGGGCCATGCCCAGCGCCATCATGAAAGCCACTATCTTCATCATCCCATTTTTGCTCATCGCGTCCTGTCCCCCTGATGGTTATATTGTCACAGGCCATCGGCTATACTCGCTGGCCCTAGGCGCCCATTGCTGCAAGTGGGCAAAAGGCGTGCAACACGCATGGAAAATATAGCAGCCGAACCTTAAAAAGCGCTGAATTTGGGTGTGAAAGATTTGTGAGTAATATAAAAGCCGCCTTTCGGGAGAGCCAAAAGGCGGCTTTTATACCGGATGCGTTTGACGAACACCGGCCACCACAGATATCAGGCGGTGCGCTTTTTAAGCGGCCCGAATGCTTTGCCGATGGGCAAAACGGCCCGCCCCACCTGGGTGTTCACAATATTGGCGCCGCTGCCATAGAAAGAGAGAATGGCGATCAGCAGCTCGCTTACGGCGGCAAAGTAATGGAAGAAGATGTGCACCGGGCCATCGGCGACAAAGGTGGATACAGTCAGCCCCAGGAAAAGCGTGTCGATGAAAAAGAAGATGAAAAACAATACCTTGTTCGTGGTGGCCGCGCCAATGGTGAAAAACACGGTGACGACCAGGTAGCCGAGAAAAGCGAAGGCCATTTCATGCGTGTCCACCGCAACGCGCAGGGTCTCGCCAAACACGCCCATGTTGATAAGCCAACTGCAGGCCATGGCCATCCAAAAGAAGCCATAGGCGCAAAACGCAGTGCCGCCAAAGGCGTTTCCTTTTCTAAAATCCAAAATACCGGCTATCAGCTGCGCCATAGCGCCCATGAAAAGCGCCCAGGGTATCACATAGGAAAGCCCGCTGGTAAGCCCCAGCTTTTGGCTGGAGGCCACCAGTGTGACGATGGCCAGGCCAAAAAGCCCAAGTGCGGTTGGGTCTGCGTGTTGTTTTTGTTCAGTCATTGTGTAAGATTCCCCTTTTACTTTTTTGTAGCTCTATTCTGCCAGCATAAAACCACCGCAAAGCGGTGGCCATTGTGGACTCGAACGCCATGTGCCATAAAGGCGCCATTTCGGCGCTGTACAGCGCCATCGTCTTTGCCGGGCGAAAAGCCCGGCGGCATCCTCTTTCTTGTGCCGCATCCAAACTGGCGCCTTTATGGACGAACCCGAAAACCCGATTTGTTTGTGCATGCCGGTGGTAGCACGGGCTGCGCTGTGGAAATGGGCACGGTAGGGCGGGGCAGAGGGGCGCCCTTGCGTCCCCTCATCTTACCAACTTTCCCCATGTTTGTAAAGGCATAAAAAAGTAACATAGCAATGCACCCGTTGCGGAACATGGAAAAGCCCTTGCATGTACTAATAAAGAATCATTACGCCCTCTGCCCTTATGGCCGCGCCGCCGCCAAAGGCATTGCCCGAAGAGAGATGGGCGACGGTGTTGGAGATATGGCCGGTGTCGCCCTCATCGGGGCAAAGCTCGGCGCTGCTGTATTCGCTGATGTACGCCCCCGCCGCCCTGCTCGGCTTCGCAAAAGGCGATGCCGCCGCCCGTGGTGGCCGCACAGTCTAAAATGGCCGCCGTCTGGGTCATGGTCAGCTTGGCGCCGCCCCCGGCAACACACAGCGCGCCGCCCGCGCCGTTGCGCGCTGCATGGTTGTACTGCAGCAGCGCGCCGGGTATGCCGGATGGAAAGGCCGCGCTTGCCGCCCACGCAAAAGAGCTAGCGGCCAGGCAAAAAATGCGCCCGGCCGGTTTGGCCCGGCCCCGCGCGCAGGAACGTATAAAAAGCGGTTTTAGAAAATGGGAAAAAGTGCAAAACAAGAACAGGTTGCCAATAGACAACCTGTTCTCTCGTTATGACCAGCCCGGGTCAATTTTGTGTCGACCGAACGATGTAGATGCTCCTGTGTATTTTACATATTAATGATAAATATTGGTTGCATCTGTTCTCGACCCATTTTTTGTGCAAAACGGAATCTGAACCCTTGGGCTGGTAGCGATGTTTCACAGACATTAGATGCTCTGTAAAACATCATATCCACCTTCGAATAGAATTCGAATGGTAGCATCAATATACTATCTGGCTGTGCGGCTGACACAGTTTGAAACTCCATCTTTAATCCTCCCCCAGAACTTTGTCGGTTTTCATGCGACACACCAACATTTTACATACATTTCTTATTACCAACAGTGTAACAAAAATTAATTTTTTTCGGCGTGACTTTTGTCACTTATAAGCATTATAAAATGCGATACACTAAAGCCAGGTGGTCACTTTCAACAGGCACACACCGTAAAAGATAGTTAATCAACCTACAACTAAATGGAGGTAGAGAACCAATGAATGAAATGTTTTGCTTTCAATGTGAACAAACTGCTGGCGGTAACGCTTGCACCGGCAAGGCTGGCGTGTGCGGAAAACCCGCGTCTAACGCCAATTTGCAGGATAAACTGACTGGTGCGCTGGTTAGCCTGGCACGGATCGCACAGGACAACGCCCCAACTGCAAAAACAGACCGGCTTGTGCTGGAAGGACTGTTTACAACCATCACCAACGTAAACTTTGACGATGCCACTGTGCAAAAGTATATCAATGCAGTGCAAGCTGAAACCCAGAGCCTTCGCGGCGGGTGCGCTGGCTGTAGCTCCTGCGGAGCAGCATCCGGCGACTACGACATGGAGAACATGTGGAACGCGAATGAAGATATCCGCAGCCTTAAAAGCTTGATCCTGTTTGGCATGCGCGGCATGGCTGCTTATGCGTATCACGCGCTGGTGCTGGGTTACACTGACCCCGCCGTTACTGCTTTCTTCTACAAGGGACTTGCCGCTCTGGGCGAGGATTGGGGCATGGATGAGCTTTTGCCGCTGACCATGGAATGCGGCAAAGCAAACCTTGCCTGTATGGAACTGCTGGATAAGGCCAATACTGAAACATATGGGACACCGGTTCCCACCACGGTTCCCCTCACGATTGAAAAGGGGCCCTTCATTGTCATTTCCGGCCATGACCTGTATGACCTGGAGCAGTTGCTGAAGCAGACCGAGGGCAAAGGCATCAACATCTACACTCACGGCGAAAT
>JBFXKS010000052.1:0-9322 GCA_050173515.1 Oscillospiraceae bacterium
ATTATACGTCCAAAGTGACCTTTTGTGAAGCTTTTTTGGCGATTTTCCCACCGCACGGCCGCCGCAGGTAACAGAGGGGTGGGCGCAGAAGGGCAAAAAAAGCCCGCAGCACCTTGTGCTGCGGGCTTTGAAACGTGGCATCGCCTATTCCATCGGGGTGACCTGCGGGCAGCTGTGCACGCGTGGAATGAAGCATTTGCTGCAGGAGATGCAGTCGGCCTTTCGGGTGTCGCCCGCCTGCCAGCGGGCCGCCAGGGCCGGCTCGCGTATCAGCGGGCGGCACAGCGCGATGGCCGCGATGTTCCCCTCGTTCAAAAAGCGCTCGATGATGGCCGGGGTGCGGTAGCCACCCACGCTGATGACCGGGGCCCCGATCACCTCGGCCAGCGCCTGTGCCGGTGCGGCGAAACAGCCCTCGGCCTCCTCGTCGGGTATCTTGGGCGAAGGGCGCGAATTGCGGCTGAGGCCGACGCCGCTGCTCAGTTCCACCGCGTCGATGCCGCGCGCGTCCAGCTGTTGGCACACCCAGGTGGATTCCGCCTCGGTCAGGCCGCCGTCCTCCAGGTCGCTGGCGTTTATTTTGATGAAGATGGGGTAGTCGTCGCCCACGGCGGCGCGCACCGCGTCGTACACCTCGAACAGCAGGCGCGCGCGGTTTTCGATGCTGCCGCCGTAGGCGTCGGTGCGCGTGTTGTAGCAGGGGCTCAAAAACTGGCTCAGCAGGTAGCCGTGGGCCGCGTGCAGCTGCACGCCGTCCACCCCGGCCTCTTTGCACAGCAGCGCCGCGTTCACAAAGTCCTGCGTGACGGCGCGTATCTCGTCCTCGGTCATCGCCTTGGCAAACTGCCCGTTTTCAAGGTCTCGGTCCGACGGGGCATAGGCCTGGGTGCCCTCTTTCAGCAGGCGGGCCTGCGCGCCGCAGTTGCTCAGCTGGATGACCACCTTGCTGCCGTGCTGGTGGATGGTGTCGGCCATGGCTTTCAATGTTTCGGGCGTGGTGGCGGCCAGGTCCACCATTTTGGGCGACAGGCAGGCGTTGGTGCCGATGCCCATCATCCCGGTGATGATCAGCCCTACCCCGCCGTCGGCCAGCTCGGTGTAGATATGCACCTGCTCGGGTGTCAGCTGGCCGTCCTTGGCGCCTTTCTCCTGCGTGGCGCTGCGCACGATGCGGTTCTTTGCGGTGAGATGCCCCAGCTGAACCGGCTCGAAGATGTGTTTCATCGGGTGCCTCCTGTCCTGTGCAAAAAATGATGGGCCCTTCCTATTCTGTAACCAGTATAGTTACAACATGGGAAGCTGTCAAGCCTTTTTCCAAGAAAGGTGTGGAGCCGGACGTTGCGGCCACGATAAAAGAACCCGACCACCGGCGCTTTGGGCCAGTGGCCGGGCAGGCATCATTTTGCGAAAGGGTGGCGATGTGCGCCGGGCTCAGTCGTCCAGCTTCAGCACGGCGGTGAAGGCCTCGCTGGGCACCTCCACGCTGCCGATCTGCCGCATCTTCTTCTTGCCCTCTTTTTGCTTTTCCAGCAGCTTCTTCTTGCGGGTGATGTCGCCGCCGTAGCACTTGGCCAGCACGTCCTTGCGCACGGCCTTCACGGTCTCCCGCGCAATGATCTTCCCGCCGATGGCCGCCTGGATGGGCACCTCGAACAGCTGGCGCGGGATGTTGTCCTTCAGCTTTTCGCACAGGCGGCGCCCGCGGGCATAGGCCTTGTCGGCGTGCACGATGAAGCTCAGCGCGTCCACCACCTCGCCGTTTATCAAAATGTCCAGCTTCACCAGCTTGCTCTCGGCAAAGCCCTTCAGCTCGTAGTCGTAGCTGGCATAACCCCGGCTGCGGCTCTTCACCGCGTCGAAAAAGTCGTACACGATTTCGCCCAGCGGCAGCTCGTAGTGCAGGTCCACGCGGCTCTCGTCCAGGTACTTCATGTCGCGCAGGGTGCCGCGCCGCTCCTGGCACAGCTCCATCAGGTTGCCCACATACTCGTTGGGCGTGTACAGGTGGCCGTCCACCATCGGCTCCTCCGCCCGCGCGATGCGCGCGGGGTCGGGGTAGTTGGTGGGGTTCTCTATCGAGAGCGTGCTGCCGTCCGTCAGGGTGAAGTGGTACTCCACGCTGGGGGCGGTGGTCACCAGGTCCAAGTCGAACTCCCGCTCCAGCCGCTCGATGATGATCTCCAGGTGCAAAAGCCCCAAAAAGCCGCACCGGAAGCCAAAGCCCAGCGCCGCGCTGGTCTCCGGCTCAAAGCTCAGCGAGGCGTCGTTCAGCTGCAGTTTTTCCAGCGCATCCTGCAAATCGGGATATTTGGCGCCGTCGGCGGGGTAGATGCCGCAGAACACCATGGGCACCACCTTGCGATAGCCGGGCAGCGGGGTGTCGGCCGGGGCGTCGGCGTGGGTCACGGTGTCGCCCACGCGGGTGTCGCGCACCGTCTTGATGCTGGCCGTCAGGTAGCCCACCTCGCCCGCGGAAAGACCATCGGACGGCATCAGGTTCAGCGCGCCCATGTGGCCCACCTCCACCACCTGGAACTCGGCGCCGGTGGCCATCATCCGTATCCTGTCTCCGGCTTTCAGGCTGCCCTCGAACAGGCGGATGTACGCGATGACACCCTTGTAGCTGTCATAGGCGGAGTCGAACACCAGCGCTTTCAGCGGGGCGCCGGCGTCGCCAGCGGGCGGCGGGATGTCGGCGATCACCCGCTCCAGCACCGCGTCGATGCCACTGCCCGCCTTGGCCGAGATGCGCGGGGCGTCCAGCGCCGGCAGGCCGATCACGTCCTCCACCTCTTTGGCCACGCGGTCCGGGTCGGCCGAGGGCAGGTCCATCTTGTTCAGCACCGGAACGATCTCCAGATCGTGCTCGATGGCAAGATAGGTGTTGGCCAGTGTCTGCGCCTCCACGCCCTGCGTGGCGTCCACCACCAGCACAGCCCCCTCGCAGGCCGCCAGCGAGCGGCTCACCTCGTAGTTGAAGTCCACATGCCCGGGGGTGTCTATCAGGTTCAGCTCATAGCTCTGGCCGTCGGCGGCCTTGTAGTCCAGCGTGACGGCCCGCGCCTTGATGGTGATGCCCCGCTCTTTTTCCAGCTCCATGTTGTCCAGCAGCTGTGCGCTCATCAGCCGGGCGTCCACGCTCTGGGTCAATTCCAGTATGCGGTCGGCCAGGGTGGACTTGCCATGGTCTATGTGGGCGATGATGCAGAAATTTCGAATTTGGCTTTGCGACAAAACAGGGCCTCCCATCGGCAGTTGTGTTGCAGCGATTATACCATATCGCCCCCGCGGATGGAAAGCCTTTGCCGCGGCGTATTTTTGGAGGGGCACGGCATGAGCAAAAGGCACAAAAAGTGGAAGCTATGTTTGGTTATCACCAACGAAGGCCGAAAAACACGGCGAGATTTTGTGCAATTTGAACATAAAAATGTGGCCAAAAGTTCGGCAGTAAAAAAGCGGGAAACTGGCATTCTCGCCAAAAAGCCCGTTTTATGGCGGCACGAAAAAGAGGCTGGAATTATGCGCCCGGTCGTTGGTTCGAAAATTAAAGTGAGAGAAAATGGAAGAAAATGGACGATTTTGGAAGCATTCAAAAGCTTGCGCACGCCCTGTGCGGCAAAATCTCGCCCAAATAGAGGCAAAACGGGGCCGCCGGGGCCCAAACCCTTTGACGCACGGCCGCCGGGTTTGGTAAAATGACCGAAATTTGATGCCTTGCGATCACAACGGGGCATCGGCACGGCCGCCAAGCTGCCGGCAGGGGAGGCCCGCCCGTTTGGGCCGCACCGGCATGTGGCGGAAAGCCACACCAATAGGAGATTGCATGGTTCGACAATTGGAGATGTTACGGCGCCGCTTGCGCGCCATGCCGAGGCTCGCCGCGTCGCTGCTGGGCGCGGGCGTGCTGTCCGGCTGCCTGTTCTCGGTCATTCCCACGGTGGACATCGTTACGGTGGTGGACGCCGGGGTGGAGCACATGACGCTGATGACCGCCGCCACCAGCACGCCGCAGGAGATCGTGGAGCTGGCCGGCGTGGAGATGGAACACCACGACGAAGTGGCCTACACCGCCACCGGCGGCAACGTGGCCAACGTCACCATCCACCGGGCGTTCCCGGTGTCGCTCGTCGCCGACGGCGAGACCCACACGTCCATGGCGCTGGAGGGCACGGTGGCCGACCTGGTGGCCGAGGCCGGCATCCAGCTGCGTGCGGACGACTATGTGCTGCCGGCGCTGGACACAGCGCTGGAAGACGGCCTGAGCGCCCAGGTGTACCGCGTGAGCTATGCCTGCGAGAAAAAGCAGGAGGCGCTGGATGCCGAGGCGGTGGACGCCTACAAGGCCACGCTGTGTGAAGAGGAACAGGCCGAGTTTGTGGAGAGCTACAACGCGGTGTACGATATTTTGTACCTGAACCGCCTGGTGAACGGTGAGGTGGAATTCACCAAAATACTGGAGCTGGAGCCTCAGGTGCAGCCCCGCCCGGCCGATTCCTACGCCATCACACCCGGCGTGCCCACCAGCCGCATCACCGGCTATGAGGACATCCAGATGGGCCCCGATGGCCTGCCGCAGAACTACACCCGTGTGATGCCCGGCGCCATCACCACCGCCTATTCATCCTCCGGCGGGCGCGGCGCCAGCGGGCTGGGGCTGTACTGCGGCACGGTGGCCGTCAACCCCAACGTCATCCCCTATGGAACCCGCCTATACATCACCTCGTCCGACGGCAGCTTCGTCTACGGGTTTGCCATCGCCACCGACACCGGCATCGCGCTCATGGAAGGCGTCATCGACATCGACCTGTATTTCGAGACCAACGCCGAGTGCTACCAGTTCGGAAAACGTCCCATGGACGTTTATATTCTGGACTGAGGGCGCTGCGCGGGCCAGTGGGAACACCTGTTAATAAATTGTAAAATCCCGCAAACGACAGTTTGCGGGATTTTCTGTTTTTCGCGGTCGTGCGGAAATAAAATAAAGAGCTTCTTTAAAAAAAGGGACGCAGGAAAAAAGAACGGCGGGGCGACAAATAAAAACCGCGTATGTGCGCATATAATAGCATCTGCAAGAAAAGCGGGCCTCTTGCAAAAGCGACGTAAAAAGGTTAAAATGACGGTAAGAATATCGAACCGTGCCCGGCGCGGTTGTTTGTGACCCGCTATTTCACTAGGGATAAGCCCCCGGAGGATGCCATGCAGAGATTGGCCAGCCTGAAAGCTGACCCCGAGATCTACAGCTTTAAAAAGGGAACCAATTACGACTGCTGGAAATTCCTGGGTTCCCACCTGTGCGAGGTGGGCGGGCAGCAGGGGGTGCTGTTCCGGGTGTGGGCGCCGCGGGCGCTGGCCGTCAGCGTGGTGGGGGACTTCAACAGCTGGATGCCCGCAGCCCACCCCATGAAGAACGTCTCCAAAACCGGGGTCTGGCAGCGCTTCATCCCGGGGCTCGAGGCGTTCGACATCTATAAGTACTGTGTGACCACGCCGGACGACGAGATGATCTTCAAGGCCGACCCCTATGCCTTCCACGCCGAGACCCGCCCGGCCAACTGTAGCAAGGTGTACGACCTTTCCGGCTATCGCTGGCAGGACGAGCGCTGGGAGCGCGCAAAGCAAAAGGAGAACCCCGTTTTCGGCCCGCTGAACATCTACGAGGTGCACGCCGGCAGCTGGCGCGTGCACGACGACGGCAACCCCTACAGCTACCGCGATTTGGCCGATGCCCTGGTGCCCTATGTGAAGGAGATGGGCTACACCCACATCGAGCTGATGCCCCTTACTGAGTACCCGTTCGACGGCAGCTGGGGCTATCAGGTCACCGGCTATTTTGCGCCCACCAGCCGCTATGGCACCCCGCACGACTTCATGTATTTCGTCGACCGCTGCCACGCCGCCGGCATCGGCGTCATCATGGACTGGGTGCCCGCCCATTTCCCCAAAGACGAATTCGGCCTGTACCGCTTCGACGGCACCAACTGCTACGAGGACCAAAACCCCCTGCGCGCCGAGCACCGCGAGTGGGGCACCATGGTGTTCGACTTTGGCCGCCCCGAGGTGCAGTGCTTCCTCATCTCATCGGCGCTGTTCTGGCTCAGCGTCTACCACATCGACGGCCTGCGCTTCGACGCGGTGGCCAGCATGCTGTACCTGAACTACAACCGCAAGGCGGGCGAGTGGGAGCCCAACACCCTGGGCGGGCAGGAGAACCTGGAGGCCATCGACCTTTTGCGCAAGCTGAACACCGCCGCCTACAAGCGTTTGCCCGGCGTGATGACCATTGCCGAGGAGAGCACCGCCTGGCCCTTGGTCAGCGCGCCTGTCAGCAACGGCGGGCTGGGGTTCAACTTCAAGTGGAACATGGGCTGGATGAACGACATGCTGGACTACATGCGCACCGACCCGCTGTTCCGCGCCGGCAGCCACCAGAAGGTCACCTTCAGTTTCTTCTACGCCTTCAGCGAAAACTTCATCTTGCCCATCAGCCACGACGAGGTGGTGCACGGCAAGGCCAGCCTCATCGGCAAGATGCCGGGCGACTACGCGGACAAGTTTGCCGAGATGCGCGTGTTCCTGGGCTACATGATGGGCCACCCGGGCAAAAAGCTGCTGTTCATGGGGCAGGAGTTCGGCCAGTTCATGGAGTGGAGCGAAGCGCGCCAGCTGGACTGGAACCTGCTGGAATACGATAGCCACCGCAGCCTGCAGGCCTACGCCAAGGCCCTGAACCACCTGTACAAGGCCACGCCCGCCCTGTGGCAGCGCGACTACTCGTGGGAGGGTTTCCAGTGGGTCGTCCCGGACGACAACCAGCAGAACATCGTGGTGTTTCTGCGGCGCGACGCCGAGGGCAATGCCCTGGTGTGCTGCTGCAACTTCGCCCCGGTGCTGCGGGCAGACTACCGCTTCGGCGTGCCGGTGGCCGGGCAGTACCGCGAGATCTTCTCCAGCGACGCCGTGGAGTTCGGCGGCGCGGGCGCTGCCAACGGTGTGGTGAAAAGCGTGCCCGAGGAGATGCACGGCTTTGCGCAGAGCATCTCGGTCTGCCTGCCGCCGCTGTCGGCCATCTTCCTGCGCGTGCCCAAAAAGCGCGGGCCGAAGCCGGCGCAAAATGCCAAAAAACCCAATGAAGCAAAACGCAAAGGAGGTGCAGGCCGGTGAAAGAATGTGTGGCCATGCTGTTGGCCGGCGGGCAGGGCTCGCGCCTATATGCCCTCACACGGAACCTGGCAAAGCCTGCGGTGCCGTTCGGCGGCAAATACCGCATCATCGATTTCCCCCTGTCCAACTGTGTCAACTCCGGCATCGACACCGTGGGCATCCTCACCCAATACCAGCCGCTGGTGCTGAACGACTACATTGGCAACGGGCAGCCCTGGGACCTCGACCGCCTGTACGGAGGGGTGCATATTTTGCCGCCCTACCAAAAGGCCACTCGCAGCGATTGGTACAAAGGCACGGCCAACGCCATCTACCAGAACATCAATTTCATCGAGCGCTACGAGCCCGAGTATGTGCTGGTGCTCTCGGGCGACCATATCTACAAGATGGACTATGGCCAGATGCTGGCCTTCCACCGGCAGAAAAAAGCGGACTGCACCATCGCGGTGCTGGAAGTGCCCGCCGAGGAGACCCACCGTTTCGGCATCATGACGACCGACCGCAACGGCCGCATCACGCGCTTTGAGGAAAAGCCGAAAAAGACCGACTCGCGCCTGGCCTCCATGGGCGTGTATGTCTTCACCTGGAGCAAGCTGAGAAAGTATCTGGAGGAGGACGAGGCCGACAAGAGCTCCGACAACGATTTCGGCAAGGACATCATCCCCAAGATGCTGGCAAAAAAGCAGCGGCTGTTCGCCTGCCCCTACGAGGGCTACTGGAAAGACGTGGGCACCATCGACAGCCTGTGGGAAGCCAACATGGACATTCTGGACCCCAACGAGCCGCTGAACTTGTGGGACCCGAGCTGGAAGATCTACACCCGAACGCCCGGCCGCCCGCCCCACTACATCGGTGCGCAGGCCTCGGTGGAGAACAGTGTCATCACCGAGGGCTGCGTGGTGGAGGGCACGCTGGACAGCGCCGTGCTGTTCGCCGGGGCCCGCGTGGGTTTTGACGCCGTGGTGCGCGACTCCATTTTGATGCCCGGCGCGGTGGTGGAGGACGGCGCACAGGTCAGCTACGCCATCATCGCCGAGGACGCCGTGATCAAGAAAGGGGCCGTGGTGGGGGCCCGGCCCGAGCACATGGACGACGTGAGCAAGTGGGGCGTGTCGGTGGTGGCCGAGGGCATCACCATCGGCCCCGGCGCCAAGGTGCCGCCCAAAACCATGGTGGAGGAGGACGTGAAGGGGGTGGCGGCCAAGTGATCAGCGCAAACGCAGTGGGCCTTGTTTTTGCCAATGCCCACGAGATGGGCGTGCCGGAGCTGGTGGCCCGGCGCACCATGGGCTCGGTGCCTTTTGGCGGCCGCTACCATTTGATCGACTTCTGCCTGTCGGGCATGGCGGATGCCGGCATCCGTGACGTGGCCGTGATCACCCGGAAAAACTACCAGAGCCTGATGGACCATCTGGGCAACGGGCGCGAGTGGGACCTCTCGCGCAAGCGCGGCGGGCTCATCATCTTCCCGCCCTATGCGCGCGAAGGGCGCGAACCCTATGTCAACCGCATCGAGTCCATCTCCACCGTGCTGGACTACCTCACCTACCAAAAAGAAGAGCTGGTGGTCATCAGCGACTGCAACATCGCCTTCAACATGGACTTCCGCGAACTGCTGGACAGCCATCGCGCCGCCAAGGCGGACATCACCGTGGTGTACGAAAGAAACCACATCGAGGGCACCATGCTGAAGGACAATGTGGTGATCATGCAGGACGACGAGGGCTTTGTGTCCGGCCTGCGCGTGAACGACTTTGTGAAGGGCGAGCGCAAGCTGTCGATGAACATCTTTGTGGTGGGCCGCGAGCTGCTCATCAACCTGGTGCGCGAGTCTGTGGTACAGGGCATCAAGGGTTTCGAGACCGAGTACCTGGTGACCAACCTGAAAAAGCTGCGGGTGTATGGCTACGAGTACACCGGCTACCGCGCCCGCATCCACGACATGCAAAGCTACTTTTTCGAAAACCTCCGCCTCATCGACCCGAAAAACCTGGCCGCGCTGTTCCCCAAGGAGCGCATGATCTACACCAAGGTGCGCGACGAGGCCCCGGTGCGCTATGCCATCGGCTCGCGCACCAGCCGCTGCCTGGTGGCCGTCGGCTCCATCATCGAGGGCGACATAGAGAATTGCGTGTTGTTCCGCGGGGTGCGGGTGGGCAAG
>JBFXKS010000053.1:0-9318 GCA_050173515.1 Oscillospiraceae bacterium
GTGACCAGCACCCGCAGCGGCCGCGCGGGCAGCGGCGCGTTCAGGGCGCTTTGCAGCAGCAGGGTGCCTTTCATCAGCTCGAACTGGCCGTCCACGTGCTGCTCCGTCAGCCCGCCCAGCAGCGCCAGCACGCTCAGGCCCTCTATGGTGTACATGAAGTTTTCGGCCAGCTGCGGGATGTGCTCGTCCCGAATGGCCTTTTGCTGCACGCCCAGGTGCAAAATCTCCAGCAGCGTGCGCTTCACGTGCTCCATCTCTTCTTTCTGGAACTGGGCGTCTTCGCTGTCCCGGTGGGTGAACAGGTACTCATAGGTGGCGCGCAGCAGGCTGTTTTCCAGCGACATCAATCTTTTTTTTTGCTGGGCGAAGTAGACATCCAGCAGCTGGAAGAAGTCCATGTTCTCCTGCGCCAGCGCCTCCACCCCGGAAAAGCGGTGGGCATTTCGCCGGGCCAAAACGGCGCGGAACACCTCGTCCACCGAGGAGAAATACAGGTAGATGCCCCCGCGGCTGATGCCGCAGGCCTCGATGATATCTTTCATGCTCACGCCTAAAAAACCTTTTTTCTGGAACACCGCGCGCGCGCTGTTCAAAATCAGGTCCACCTTTTCTTTGCGCTTTTCCTCGTTCACGGGCCGCGCCATTTTTCCGCCTCCTCACAGCCGCCTTTGCCCGCGCGGCCATTTGCTGACAATTATACGACATCGCTGTCATTGTGTCAATATTTATGCTTGACAAAATGACATGTGCGTCGTATAATCTGGACGCTGCCATTGCATCAAACACGCGCAGGGAAGGGGCTTGCCGCTTGAATATTGGGTTTTTGGGCGCCGGAAAGGTGGGCACCGCGCTGGGCCGCCACATGGTGCAGCGGGGCGTTTCGCTGGCCGGCTATGCCAGCCGGAACCCCGCCTCGGCGCGCGCTGCGGCGCACGCCACCGGCACTGCGGCCTACGCCACGCCCGCACAGCTTTTGGAGGCCTGCGACTGCGTGTTCCTCACCGTGCCGGACGACGCTTTGCCGGGCGCCTGGGCGCAGCTGAGGGCCCTGCCGCTGGCGGGTAAGCGCGTTTGCCATTGCAGCGGGCTGCTGTCCTCGGCGGTGTTCGCCGGCGCCGAGGGCCTGGGCGCCGCGGCCTATGCCGTGCACCCGATGCTGGCGGTGCCCAGCCGCGAGGCGCCCGCCCAGCTGTTCGAGGGCGCCTGCTTCACCGTGGAGGGCAGCGCGGCGCACCTGGATGAGATCTGCGGCCTGCTGGACACACTGGGCAACGCCTACCAGGTCATTGACAAAGACAAAAAGCCGCTTTACCACGCCGCCTGTGTAACGGTGAGCAACCTGGTGAACGGGCTGTGCCGCGTGGGCGAAGGGCTGTTCATGCAGTGCGGACTGGACGCCGACTTCTCCCAAAAGGCCTGGCACAGCCTTTTTTTGAGCCAGGCTCAGAACATCTGCAGCTCGGGCACCGGCCCGTCGCTCACCGGGCCCATAGAGCGCGGCGACGCAAACACCGTGCACACACACCTCGAATGCCTCGACGCACCGGCAAAGGACATCTACCGCCTGCTGTCCCGCATGCTGGTTTCCATAGCCGAAGAAAAACACCCCGGCAGAGACTATGCCACCATCAAAAAGGAGTTGCTCTCGTGAAGAACACCGTGCTCACCTTCAAAAAGCAGAAGGCCGAAAAAGACAAGATCACCATGCTGACCGCCTATGACTATTCCACGGCCAAACTGATGGACGAGGCCGGCGTGAACAGCATTTTGGTGGGCGACTCGCTGGGCATGGTGATGCTGGGCTACGAGGACACCGTGTCGGTGACCATGGACGACATGGTGCACCACACCAAGGCGGTGGCCCGCGGCGCGCAGAATGCGCTGGTGGTGGCCGATCTGCCTTTCATGTCCTACCAGGCGTCGGTGTACGACGCCGTGATGAACGCCGGGCGCCTGATGAAAGAGGGCCGCGCCACCGCCGTGAAGCTGGAGGGCGGCGCCGAGATCTTTGAGCAGATCGAGGCCATCACCAAGGCCTCGATCCCGGTGGTGGGGCATTTGGGCCTCACGCCGCAGTCGGTGAACGCGCTGGGCGGCTACAAGGTGCAGGGCAAAGACGAGGCCGCCGCGCGCAAGCTGCTGGCCGACGCCAGGGCCGTGCAGGCCGCGGGCGCCTTTGCGGTGGTGCTGGAGTGTGTGCCCGCGGCGCTGGCCGCCCACATCACCGAGCAGTTGTCCATCCCCACCATCGGCATTGGCGCCGGGGCAGGCTGCGACGGCCAGGTGCTGGTGTACCAGGACATGCTGGCCATGTACAGCGACATGAAACCCAAGTTCGTCAAGCAGTTCGGCCAGGTGGGCGAGGCCATGAAAGCGGCCTTCACCGGCTACATAGAGCAGACCAAGAGCGGCGCCTTCCCCGCGCCCGAGCACACCTATGCCATGGACGAAGGCATCATTGCCGACATGAAGAAAGAGGAGTGGGCCAGCGGTGGAGCAACTGACACATATCAGCGCGGTGCGTGATGTCGTGCGCCGCTGGAAGGCCGAGGGCCTGCGCGTGGGGCTGGTGCCCACCATGGGCTACCTGCACGCCGGGCACCAAAGCCTGATAGAGCGCGCCGCGGCCGAGAACGACCGCGTGGTGGTGAGCGTGTTTGTGAACCCCATGCAGTTCGGCCCGAAAGAGGACCTGGCCACTTACCCGCGCGACGCACAGCGCGACGACGCCGTGTGCGAGGCCGGCGGCGCGCACGTGGTGTTCCGCCCGGCGGTGGAAGAGATGTACCCCGAGGGCTTTTGCACCTATGTGGACATGACGCACCTGACCGAGGGCCTGTGCGGCGCCAGCCGGCCCGGGCACTTCCGCGGGGTGTGCACGGTGGTGTGCAAGCTGTTTGGCATCGTGCGGCCACACAGCGCCTACTTCGGCCAGAAGGACGCCCAGCAGCTGGCGGTGATCCGCCGCATGGCGCGGGACCTAAACCTCGGGGTGGACGTGGTGGCCTGCCCCATCGTGCGGGAGGCCGACGGCCTGGCCATGAGCTCGCGCAACAGCTACCTTGGCGCCGAGGAGCGCACAGCGGCGCTGTGCCTTTCGCGGGCGCTGGCGCTGGGGCGGCAGCTGCTGGACGGCGGCGAGACCGACGCCTCGGTGCTCACGGCCCAAATGCGGCAGCTCATCGAACGCGAAGCGCTGGCGCGCATCGATTACATCAGTGTGGTGGATGCGGACAATTTGCAGCCGGTGGAGGCCATTGCGGCCCCGGTGCTGTGTGCCCTGGCGGTATTTGTGGGCAAAACACGGCTGATCGATAACTTTATCCACGAAGGGAAGGGATGCTAACATGGAATTGAACATGCTCAAAGGCAAGATCCACCGGGCCACTGTGGTGGAGGCAAACCTGCAGTACGTTGGCAGCATCACCATAGACGAGGACCTGATGGACAGCGCGGGCATTTTGGAATACCAGCAGGTGCAGGTGGTGGACATCGACAACGGCAGCCGCCTGGAGACCTATGCCATCGCCGGGCCGCGCGGCTCGGGCCTGGTGTGCCTGAACGGCGCCGCCGCCCGCTGCGTGCAGGTGGGCGACAAGGTCATCATCATGTGCTACGCGCGCATGGACGCCGCCGAGGCCAAGCGCCACAAACCCACCGTGGTGTTTGTGGACGATGACAACCACGTGGAGTGCGTGACCCACTACGAAAAACACGGGGCCATCGCGGCCAAGTCCATGATGGCGGTCGTGTAACGCCTCACCACTTTAAGGAGACACCATGCCCTTGAACGGTTTACGGGTGCTCGTCACGTCGGGCGGCACCTCCGAGGCCATCGACTCGGTGCGCCGCATCACCAACACCTCCACCGGGCGGCTGGGCAGCCTCATTGCCGACGCCTTCACCGCCGCGGGCGCCCACGTGACCTACCTGTGCGGGCGCGGCGCGGCGCAGCCGCAGCGCGCCGTGGAGGCAGTGCGTGAGATAGACAGCGTGGCCGCCCTGGGGCAAGCGCTGGAGGACCTGCTGGGCGCCGCGCCCTACGCCTGCGTGGTGCACGCCATGGCCGTGAGCGACTACACGCCCAGGCGCACCACCACGGCCGACGAGCTGGCCGCAGAGCTGCACATGCTGCTGGCCGCAGAGGCGGAAATGCCGACACCGGCGCGGCTGGGCCAGCTGGTGCAAAGCGCCCTGCACGGGCAGGGCGCGGCGGCCGCCGGCAAGATCAGCTCGGAATTGGAGGACGCCCTCATCGTGCTGCAGCGCACGCCGAAGCTCATCGGGCGCATCAAGGCTTTGCAGCCGGGCACCGTTTTGGTGGGTTTCAAGCTGCTGGCAGGCGTGCCGCCCCAGCAGCTGCAGCAGGTGGCCGAAGGCCTGCTGGCGCGCAACCGGTGCGACTTTGTGCTGGCCAACGACCAAAAAGGCATTTCCGGCGACAGGCACGAGGCCTTTTTGCTGGGGCCGCAGGGCGTTGTGGCCCACATGCAGACGAAACCAGAGATCGCCGAGGCGATCGCGGCGGCCGTGGGCCAGAAGCTTTCGGAGGGAAACGCATGAAACAGGTGCTCTTGGGCATCACCGGCAGCATTGCCGCCTACAAGGCGGCCGACATCGCCAGCGGCCTTACGGGCGCGGGCTGCGCCGTGCACGCGGTGATGACCCGTGCCGCCACCGGCTTTGTGACGCCACTGACCCTGCAGGCGCTGACGCGCAACCGCGTGTTTGTGGACACTTTGCAGGAGGACGACCCCAGCGAGATCGTGCACGTGAACCTGGTGCAGCGGTGTGACGTGCTGCTGGTGGCCCCGGCCACCGCCAACCACATCGGCAAAATCGCCCACGGCATCGCCGACGACATGCTCACCTCCATGGTGCTGGCCGCGCACGGCATCCCACTGCTGCTGGCCCCGGCCATGAACACCCACATGTACGAAAACGTGGCCGTTCAGGAGAACCTGGCCACCTTGCGCCGGCGCGGCTGGCAGGTCATCGAGCCCAAAGAGGCTCGCCTGGCCTGCGGCATCGTGGGCAAAGGCGCGCTGGCCAACACAGAGGCGGTGGTGGCCGCGGCGCTGGCCGCCATGGAGACCCGCGCATGATCGCGGCGGCGAATATCGGCAACACCAACACGGCCGTGGGCCTGTGGGACGAGGGCTGGCAGTGGACCGTGCGCGTGCCCACGGCCGCCATAGAGAGCGCCGAGGGCTTTTTGGCCCAGCTGGCGCGCCGCAGCGGCGAAGCCGCGCCGCTGGCCGGCGCCGACGACGCCGTGGTGGCCTCGGTGGTGCCGGCCAAAACGCTGGCCGTGGCCCAGGCACTGGCCGCCCGCACCGGCAAGCCGCCCAAATGCTTCCAAAAAGGCGGCGACGTGCCGCTGAACCTCTCCACCTACGACGGCACGCTGCTGGGGGCCGACCGCGCCGTGTGCTGCTATTCGGCGCTGCAGCTTTTCCCGCCGCCGCTGCTGGTGTTCGACGTGGGCACGGCGCTTTCCGTGAGCGCGGTGGACGCCTACGGCCGCTTTGCCGGCGGGGCCATTTTGCCGGGCATGGTCATCGGCCTGCAGGCGCTGGCCAGCGGCACCGCCCTGCTGCCCATGGTCACGCCGGACGACGAGGTGCCGCTGCTGGGCAAAAACACCGCCCAGTGCCTGGCCGCGGGCAGCCTGTATGGCATGTGCGGCGCCATAGACGGCTACGCCCGGCGCCTGGAACAGGAGTGGGCCCACCCCATCACCTGCATTTTGACGGGCGGCGACGCGGCGCTGGTGGCGCCACACCTGGTGTGCTCGCACTACCTGCGGCCCACGCTGCTGCTGGACGGGCTGGTGGCGCTGTGCCGCCTGCGCACCGGCCAGCCGCACTAGGAGCTTTTTGCCCTCTTTCAAAAACTGACCATCTTCAGTCACTCTTCCATGCAAAACCGCCCCGCTGGCTCTTTCCAGCGGGGCGGTTTTGCATGGCTTCATCCAGTTGTCCGTCTGCGCGCGCTACTCGTTATCCAGCGGCTTTGCCCGTATGGCGCCATCCACCAGCGCCGCATACCACTCGTCGGCCTCCTCGGCCGTTTTGCACTGGATGCTCGCCCAGGCGATCAGCTTCTCGCCCACATAGTAGTAATCTGCGCAATGGTCCCACGCGGTGGTCACGCGCAGCACCACCTCGTTTGGCCCCACCTGCTCTATCGCGTCGGCCTCTGCGCCCTCTAAAAAGGATTCGGCCGTGGTCTCGTAATGGTTCGCGTAGTTATACAGCAGCAGCACCGCGTCGCTCTCCAGCGCGTCGAATTCCATGCTGTAATTGTCCCCTGTGCCCTCTTCGGCAAAGCCGTTTGGGTAGGTGTAGCTGTAGTCGCCCAGGTCATGCGTGTGCGTGCCGGAAGGCTTGCCACATGCGCACAGCGTGGCCGCCAGCAAAATCACCATCAGCCCTGCGGCGCACCATCTTTTCATCTTCATCATAGCGTGTTCGCTCCTTTCCTTGCCCGTGCCCGCTTTGTGCCGGCCGGGGCGGCGCTGTTAATACCGGTACAGCGTCACGTCCATGCCCACCAGCCGCAGGCCGCTGCCGTCCCACACAATGTCCTCGGTGCTACCGTCATCCATGGCCAGCTGCACGCCGTCGGGCGTCTGCTGCCAGGTGCCCTCCAGTGTCTCGGCGGGCTCGGCGTTGTACTCCAGCGTGATGCGCAGGGAGAAATACCCGTCGCGGTAAAGCTCCAGCGTGCGCAGCGGCGGCTCGTCCACATCCTCGCGCCAATAGCCCAGCAGCGCCAGCCACTCTGTCGCCTCGTCGCCCTCCAGCGTGGCCAGGGCCTCCTCTTTGATATAGTACTTGTTCTCGAAGGTGTCCTCCCACAACAGGCCCGCCAGGTTGTCTGTGGGGTACAGGTCGCTGCCCATAAAGCCGTCGTCCAGCTCCAGCACCAGCGTCTGCCTGTTCTCACCGTGCGCGTGGATGTCCACGATGCTCCAGCGGAATTCCCCTTGCTCCACCACGTTGTCGTTGTCCCACAGCACGCTGTGCCGCTCGTAGGTGCCGTCCTCGTTGAACTGGAAATATTCGTACTCGTCCTCGTTTTCCGCCACGCCGTTCAGGAACCACCGGCCCGCCCAGGTGCTGTAATCGACGGTGTCGGGCTCGTCCCCGCCGCCCGCGCTGGCGCCCGGCGCCTCGCCGCGCTCGAAGGTGGCGCCGGTCTCCGGCTCATACAGGGTATACACGTCGAAGATCTCGAAGGCGATGACCTCGCCGATGAGCGTGACGTCGAGGTAGAACACCCCTTCCTCCATCCAGGCTTCGCCGTTGTGGTCCTCCACCTCGAAGCCCGCCTGGTCGTAGGCGACCCACAGGCCCGAATAGCCGTCCAGGTAGAAAATGTCCAGGATGGAGATACCGTCGGGCTCGTCGGTGCGGTACCACCAGCCGTCCAGGTCCTCCAGCGTGATGCCGCCTTCGCCGTCCGGCTCGTCTACCACATCGCTCACGTCGGGCGTGTCGATGTTGCCTCCGCCACCGCTGGGTTCATCGTCGCCGCACGCCGACAGCGCCAGCGCCATCACCAGCATCAATGCCAGCAGCAGCGCCCACTTTTTTTGCCATTTCGCCTTCGTTGCCATTTGTCCCTCTCCTTGTATCGCGGCATTTTCCGCGGTTCTAGCTTATGCCCAGGCGGCCCTCCACGTGCGCGTCGCGCAGCGCCTCGTTTGGCAAATGCTCGATGAGCACGTCCCGGATAGAGGTGGTGAGCACCACCGGCTTTGCGTTCTGCTCCACTTCGGCCGCCGGAAAGCCGAAGAAATCCTCAAAGTTCTGGTGGTGGAAGGCCTGCAGCGCGATGGTGTACTGCTTTTCGTCCTCCATCGGCGCGCCGCCAAAGTCAAACTGCACAAAGTCTTTTTTATCCTTGCTGAACTGAACGCGAAGCCCGCGGGAGTACTGGTAGAACTCGGTGTGGGCGCCCTGCAGCATCTCGTCGCGCAGGGTGTGGCGGTACATTTTTTTGAACTGCGCGCCCGTCACTTTCAGCCGCAGCATCTTGTCGTCGTAGGGGAACATCTCCATCAATTCGCCAAAGGTGAGCATGGGCGAGGCCTCGGCCTTGCGAATGGACCCCGAGCCCAGCAGCACGATGTCCACATCCAGGCCGCCCTGCAAAACGTCGCACAGCAAATTGCCCAGCTCGGTCTCCTGGTATCGGCCCGGGTGGGTGAGCGGACGCGCCAGGCGGCACAGCACCCGGTTATACTTTTGGTCCGTCTCGGCCTTGAAGCGCCGGATGGTGGCCTCCATCACCTCGTTGCGCGGGCAGTGGCTGCTGTCGATGGGCACCAGCTGCCAGGTGTAGCTGTGCACGGCGTTGGTGTCGGTGTCCACCACGATGTCGAAGCGGCCGACCTGCTTGGTGCCCACGCCCGCCTGCACGATGAGGATATCGGCCACCTTTTCCGGCTGCTCCAGTATGGTGTGGGTGTGCCCGCCGATGATGACGTCCACGCCCCAGTCGGCGTCCAGCAGGGCAGCCAGCTTTTTGTCCTCCTCGAAGCCGATGTGGGTGAGCAGCACGGTGAAGTCGATGTCCACATGGCGGTAGGCGTTGCAGATGTGCCCCACCTCCCGCGCCGCGTCCTCCACGTCCACAAAGCTGGCCAGCACGTCCTTGCGAATACCCATCATGATGTCGCTGGTGATGATGCCGATGAACATCACCTTCATGCCGCCCACTTCCAAAATGACATAGGGCGAGAACAGCCGCGTGTAGGGGTTTTTGATGAACAGGTTGGCGTTCACGATGGGGAACTGGGCGCAGCGCTCCAAAAACAGCAGGTGCGCCAGGCCATAGTCCACCTCGTGGTTGCCGATGGAGGCCACGTCCGGCCCCAGCAGGTTCATGATCTCGATGGTGGAAAGGCCCTGGTACTCGCTGTCGATAACAGAGCCCTGCAGCATGTCGCCCGCGATGCAGTAGATGCAGTTTTCCGTTTCGGCCCGCACCTTGTTCACATAGCCGGACAGCATGGAGATGCCGCCCAGCAGCCCTTCGTCCAGCGTCTTGGACAAAAAGTCGCCGTGCAGATCGTTCGAGTGCAAAATGGTCAGGTTTTTGTATCGGCTCATCCTACGATTTCCCTTTCTTTTTCACCAGCAGCACCACCACCAGAATGCCGCCGCCCAGCAGCCCCAGCACGCCCACGATGACCACCAGGCCCACGATCAGGCCAAAGAAGTCGTCATCGTCATCCGGGACGGGGTCGTCGTCATGGTCGTACTCATCTTCCCCGAACCACGCGTCGTCCTGTACGTCGGTGTCGTT
>JBFXKS010000054.1:0-9126 GCA_050173515.1 Oscillospiraceae bacterium
GGGCCACGAGAGCCCCACCGAGCACGCCAGCTTCACCTTCGCCATAGAGGGCGTGAGCCGCTCGCTGCTGGCGCAGATCACCCGGCACCGCATTGCGTCGTTCAGCGTGCAAAGCCAGCGCTATGTGCGGCTGGACGGCTTCGAGTATGTGCTGCCGCCCGAGGTGGCCGCCGTGCCCGAGGCAAAGGCGCTGTTCGACGAGACGATGGCCGCCGACGCCGAGCGCTACAAAAGGCTGACCGAAGTGCTGGCCGAAAAGCACACAGCGCGGCTGGTGGCCGAGGGCATGGACGAGGCGGAGGCCACAAGGGTCGCCCAGAAGCAGGCGATAGAGGACGCGCGCTTTGTGCTGCCGAACGCCGGCACCACCAAGATGATGGTGAGCATGAACGCCCGCAGCCTGAACAACTTTTTCCGCCTGCGCTGCTGCAACCGCGCCCAGTGGGAGATACGCGCACTGGCCGAGGAGATGCTGCGGCAGGTGGCGGCGGTGGCCCCGGCGCTGTTTGCGCGCTCGGGGCCGGGGTGTGCCTTTGGCGCGTGCACCGAGGGCAAGATGACCTGCGGGCGCGCCGAGGAAGTGCGGGCCAGGTACCGCCGGCTTTTAAGCGAGGCGAAAAATGGGTAAACTGCTGGTGATAGAGGGCCTGGACGGCAGCGGCAAGGCCACCCAGGCCAAGCGCCTGGCCGAGGTATTGGCGCAGCAGGGCCGCCGGGTGCGGCTTGTGAGCTTTCCAGACTACGAGAGTGACTCCAGCCGCCTGGTGCAGATGTATCTGGCAGGGGCGTTTGGCAAAAAACCCGAGGACGTGAACGCCTACGCGGCATCCGCCTTTTACGCGGTGGACCGCTATGCCAGCTGGAAGACCAAATGGCAGGGCTTTTACGAGGCGGGCGGCGTGGTGCTGGCCGACCGCTACACCACCTCGAACGCGGTGCACCAGTGCTCGAAACTGCCCGAGGCCGAGTGGCCGGCGTTCGTGGCGTGGCTGGAGGATTTCGAGTATGGCAAGATGGGCATTCCACGGCCGGACCTGGTGCTGTGCCTGGACATGGAGCCGCAGGTGAGCCAGCAGCTGCTGGTGCAGCGCTACGGCGGCGAGAACAAAAAGGACATCCACGAGCAGGACCTTGGCTACCTGCAGCGCAGCCGAAAGGCGGCCCACTGGTGTGCACGGCACCTGGGCTGGAAGCTGGTGGCCTGCAGCCCGAACGGCCGCCCGCGCGGCGTGGAGGACATCACGGCACAGCTGGAGGACGCGGTTCGCACTGCCGGGATTTTTGAGGAGACGCCATGACATTTCACGAGATACAGGTGGAGGACGGCCGATGGGCCAGGCCGCTGCTGGAGGCGCCGGGCTATTGCAGCTGCGAGTTCGCCTTTGTGAACATCTATATGTGGAGTCGCGTGTACCACAGCAAGATCACGCGCTTTGAAGACTTTGTCATCGCCCGCAGCGAGGGCACCCGCCTGCACTACCTGTACCCCGCCGGCACGGGCGATGTGGATGCGGCGATCGACGCCATACTGGAAGATGCCGCCGAGGACGGGCGCCGCCCGATCATCTTTTCGCTCACCGAGGCCGACGTGGCAAGGCTGGAAGCGCGCTTCCCCGGGCGGTTCACCATCGAAAAACCGCGCGGCGAGGCCGACTATATTTACCTGGCCAGCGATTTGGCCAATTTGCCGGGCAAAAAATTCCAGAAGAAACGCAACCACTGCTCCCGGTTTGAGCGCCAATACCCCGACTGGGAATTCCACGAGATAACCCCCGGCGCGCTGGACTCGGTGTGTGCCTTCAACAACCAGTGGTGCCAGCTGTACGACAACCGGGGAGATGAGGGCATTGCGGAGGAGCACCGGGCCATCGAGCTGGCCTGCCTGCACTACGACGAGCTGAAGCTGAAGGGCGGCTACATCACGGTGAGTGGCGAGGTGGTGGCGTTTTCCTTTGGCAGCCCGCTGGGGCCGGACATGTTTGTGGTGCATGTGGAAAAAGCACTGTACGACTACACCGGCGCCTACGCGATGATCAACCGCGAGATGGCCCGCAATTTCTGCAGCGGCTACCAGTACATCAACCGGGAGAACGACGTGGACGAGCCGGGGCTGCGTGAGGCAAAGCTGTCTTACCGGCCAGTGATGCTGGAGGAGAAATACACGGCGGAACTGATGGACTGAGGATTTGGCCCAAAAGAGAGGACAGGCGTATGTATCGTTTTGCCGCCGAGGAGGACTTCCCGGCGATCGTGCAGCTGTGGCAGGCGGTGTTTGGAGACGACGAGGAATACATTGCCCGCTGCCTTGCCGGCTTTGCCGGGGTGGGCAACATCTACCTGGCCGAGGGCGAGCGGGGCGCGATGGAGGCTTTTATGCTGGCCGTGCCCTGCCGCGTGCGCTTTACCCAAGGGGTCTACCTGTACGCTTTGGCCACCCACCCAAAGGCCCGGCGCACGGGCGTGATGAGCGGGCTGATGACCTTTGCCGAGCGCCGAAGTGCGGCGCTGGGCGCCCAGTTTGCCGTGTTGATCCCGGCGCGGCCGGAGCTGTTTGGCTATTATTTGAAACGTGGCTACACGCAGGACATTTTGCTGAGGCACTTGACGAAGACGGTGCAGCCCGGCGTGGTGGGCCTGGTGGACCATACGCGCCCCAGCCCGGAGGAATTTTTGCGCCTGCGGGAGCAGCACTTCGATCTGCCGTGCCTGGCTTTCACGGTCCAGCGGCAGGCGCTGGTGCTGGAGGACGTGTATGCGTCGGGTGGGCACGTGGCCCGCACGATGGAGGGCTATGCGGTGTTCTTCCCGCAGGATGAACAGCTGCTGGTGGCCGAGCTGTGCGCACAGGGGGACGCCGACGCGGAAAACCTGCTGTGTGCGCTGGCCGAAAAAACCGGCGTGGGCAGCGTGCAGCTCACCTTGCCCGTGGGCGAGGGTCCGTTTGAAGGGCAGGGCATGATACGCCCGGCGGCGCTGATGAAGCCGCTGGACCATGCCTACCCGTATAAGGAGATCTACATGCGTTTTGCGATGGACGTGGTACCGGACAGTTTTTAGCAGTGCTTGAAAGGAGCTGGCAAAATGGGTAGTGTGTATGTGTTTTTGGCCGAAGGCTTTGAAGAGATAGAGGCGCTTGCCCCGGTGGATATGCTGAGGCGCGCAGGGGTGAGCGTGTATACGGTGGGCATTGCGGGCAAAACCGTGAAGGGCGGGCAGGGCATTGCCGTGGCGGCAGACCTGGACGGCGCCGACTTTGAGCTGCCACAGGACGCAGAGATGGTGGTGCTGCCGGGCGGCACCGTGGGCACCGAAAACCTGCTGAAGAGTCCGCTGATCGACAGCGTGCTGAAAGAGGCGGAGCGCCGCGGCCTTTTTGCGGCGGCGATATGCACGGCGCCGGTGGTGCTGCACAAGGCTGGCCTGCTGGAGGACAAACGGGTGACCGCCTACCCCACCCGCCAGGGCGAGCTGACCGGCAGCCTGGTGACGGGCACGGCCGCAGAGGTGGACGGGCGCATCATCACGGGGCGCTCGGCAGGGGTGGCGCTGCAGTTTTCGCGGGCGCTGATAACGGCGATGTGCGGGGCGGACAAGGCGGATGAGGTGGTCCGCAGCATCTACCCGCAGGAGCACCCGGTGCTGCAAAAAAGCGTGGCGCCGAAGGAATAATAAAGGCGGGAGAGGCCGCGGGAAACCGGCTTTCCCGCAGCCTTGAGTGGAGGACGCAGACATGGCCGACAAGGGCTTGAAAAAAGGCCGAACAAAAGAAGTGAAAAGCGCCGCGGCACAGCAGCGGCAGCACGTGGCGGCCAAGCGGCCGGCAGGGGCAAAACGCCCGGACAACCGCGACTATGACTACGAGCGGTCGGTGAAATTTGCCAACCGTGGCTGCCTGCTTGTCGTGGCGGTCATCGTGGTGGTGCTGGCTTTCACCGCGCTGGGCATATACAGCTATGTGATGGCGGAGATAGACGGCAAGCACGCCAGTGCCAAGGGCACGGTGAGCTTTGAGGTGCCGCCGGGCAGCGGCGGGCAAACGGTGAGCAAGCTGCTGTATCAGGCCGATCTCATCGGCAACGAGGGCATCTTCCGCTTCTATGTGCGCTTCAACGGCGCGGGCGCGGGCTTCCAGCGCGGCACGTTCGAGCTGGAGCCGGGCATGAGCTATGGCGAACTGATCAACACCTTGTCGCAGCCGCCGCCACCGCGCGAGACCGTGGAGGTGACCTTCCCGCCGGGCGGCACGGTCCTCCAGTTTGCCGCGGCGGCCGAAAAGGCCGGGGTGTGCACGGCCGAGGAATTTTTGCACGAGGCCAACAACGGGGACTTCAGTGACCTCGACATCTTCAACAAGAGCTCTCCGCTGTACATTGAGCAGCTGGGCAACACCTATATGCGCGCCGAGGGCTACCTGGCGCCGGACACCTACGAGTTCTATGTGGACGAGACGCCGTACAACGTGGTGAAAACGCTGTTCTCGCATTTTAACGACTGGGTGAAGGAGCTGTATACCGAAGACGTGCAAAAGCGGGTGGAGGCAGGCGGCATGACCCTGCGGGACATGATCACGCTGGCGTCGATGATCGAGGAGGAGGCCAGCATCCCGGACGAAAACCAGGCCAGCGTGGCCGGCGTGTTCTGGAACCGGCTGACGCGCGACGATTATCAAAGCTCTGGCCTTGCACGGCGCACGCTGGGCAGCGACGTGACCCTGCGCTACCTGACCGATTGGGTGGCGCGGGACTATGGCGGGCTGGACGTGAGTGAGATGTCGCAGCCGGAGATGAAGGAGGCCGCGCTGGCCATCATCCCGGAAGCCGAGTTCTACGCCTACTACACCGGCGACGACGACCCACTGACGCGCGAGGGCCTGCCGGTGAGCCCCATCTCGAACCCGGGCAAGGCGGCCATCACGGCGGCGCTGCATCCGGAGCTGAACGACTTTTTCTACTTCTTGGCGTACCCGGACGGCGAGTTCGCCTACGCAAAGACCTATTACGAGCACACCGGCAACGTGGAGAAGCTGCGCCAGATGGTGGCCGCGCAAGGCGGCTAAGCCCAGCCCGCAAAAACCGAAAGCGTTTTTGCGCTGGGGCAGGGCCGCGTTTCCCAAAAACAGAACAGAATGAAAAGCATCTGCCGCACGGGGCGCAAGGCGCCCTGTGCGGCAGATGCTTTTTTGATGTGGAAACGGTGGTTTATGTGTGGGAGGCGTGTGCGCCAAAGCCAGCCCACCACCGGGAGAGACGGGAGGACGGCGCGGTGAAGGTTTTTCCGGCCAGGGAATGCAGCGGCGTGCCGCGGTCGGGCAGAGGCGGGAAGGTGAGCCGCCAGGCGCACAGGGCCTGTGTGCGCCAGCCGAATTTCTGGCCCAGCGCCTTGTCGCCGTATTTGGCGTCGCCCAAAACGGGCGCGCCCAGAAAGGCCAGGTGTGCGCGTATCTGGTGGGTGCGGCCGGTTTTCAGCTGTATTTCGCACAGGGAGAGCCCCTGGCGGGTCTCGACCAGGTGGATGCCCGTCTCGATGGCCTTGGCGCCGGCGGGCGGCGCACCCAGGCCGACCTGCACGGTGTGGGTGGCGCGCTCGCGCAGCAGCCATGCCTTTTGCAGGCCTTGGGGCGGTGTGCCCACACAGACGCACAGATAGGTTTTTTGCACGCTGCCCGCCTTGATGGCGGCGTTCATGGCGCGCAGGGCCGGCGCTGTTTTGGCCACGATCACCAGGCCCTCGGTGCCGCGGTCCAGCCGGTTGCACAGCGCGGGCGCAAAGGTGTGTTCCGCGGCGGGCGCAAAGCCGCCACTTTCCACAAGAGACGCGGTAAAAGCCTCCAGCAGGCCGGGGTTTCCGGCGTCGTCGCTGTGGGAGAGGACGCCGGCCGGTTTGTATAAAATGGCGTAGTGCATGTCGTCGAAGACAGCGGTGTAGTAGTGTTCGGCCGGGTGTGGCAGCGGGCGCGGTGGGGTGGCGGGTTCCCTCAGAAAAAGGCTGTCGTTGAGGTAGAGCTCGATGACGTCGCCGGGCTGCAGGCGGTAGTCGGCCGCGGCGCGGTGGCCGTTCACCTTGATGCGCCGGTTGCGAAAGGCCTTGTAGAGGGCGGGCTCGCGCAGGCCGCCGGCCACACGCAGCACGAAGCGCGAGAGCCGGGTGCCCTGTTCGTTTGGGCCTGCGGTGAATTGGCGCATGGCATTTCTCCACTTTTCTTTCCCGGGTGTTCTGTGTATAATAAAACAGTGCAGGAAACAACAAGCACATTTTTTATAATGTGAGTATAATCGACACAGCGGCACTTGACAAGCGCAGAGGTCGCCGGAGGCTTTTTGGGAGGATGGTCAATGGGAGTCCACGACGGCCACAGGGACAGGCTGCGCGAGCGTTTTTTAAAATATGGGCTGGGCGCGTTTGAGGCGCACGCGGCGCTGGAGCTGCTGCTTTTTTACGCTATACCGCGCAGCGACACCAACGAGCTGGCCCACGCGCTGATCGAGCAGTTCGGTGGCTTTTCGGCGGTGATGGACGCGCCGGTGGAAGAGCTGATGCGCGTGAAAGGCGTGGGCTATAAAACGGCGGTGATGCTGAAGATGATGCCGGAGGTGGGCGCCTACTACCTGCAAAGCAAAACGAGCCCCGGCGTGATTTTGGACTCCACCGAAAAGGCGGGCCAGTTTTTCATTCCAAAGTTTATGGGGAAGATGCGCGAGGAGGTATACCTGGCCTCGCTGGACAACAAGCGCAAGGTGCTGCGCTGTGTGCGCCTCAGTGAAGAGGGCACCGTGAACGCCGTGCGCATCACCATCAAGCGCATTGTAACAGAGGCGGTGAACACGAATGCCACCGGGGTGCTGCTGGCCCACAACCACCCGGGCGGCGTGGCGCTGCCCTCCATCAGCGACAAGCAGGTGACCTACCAGGCCTACCAGGCGCTGCACCTTATCAATGTGCAGCTGGTGGACCACATCATCGTGGCAGACGACGACTTTGTGTCGATGGCGGACAGCGGCTATTTCGACATGCTGCAGCGCGACACCATGGCTTAGCCGCAGGCCGCGTGCTTCAAAACAATAAAAAAGGCAGGCGCCCTATACGTGGCGCCTGCCTTTTTTGACACAGGGGTGTTGGCCGATTCGAAAGCGTTTTGCCGCCGAAGCGCGTGCCATAATATAGAGCATGCAGTGCTCGGCGGCATGGAAACCCCACGTGGGCGGGCAAGGCAAGTGTTTGGTTTATATAAAGGGGACTGAAGAAGACAAAAAGTGGAAATAATTCAACAATAGCGGGACCAAATGTGGTATAATAATACACTGCACTATCAATGACCGAAAATGCTGCACCCGGGCGAATACGCCCCCTGACCCCCGAGGGATTTTACATGGATAAATTTGAGCTTGTATCGAGCTACCGGCCAACGGGCGACCAGCCCCAGGCCATAGAACAGCTGGTGGCGGGCCTGAACAAAAACTATGCCCAGCAGACGCTTTTGGGCGTGACGGGCAGCGGCAAGACCTACACCATGGCCAATGTGATCGCGCAGGTGAACCGGCCCACGCTGGTGCTGGCGCACAACAAGACACTGGCCGCACAGCTGTGCACCGAGTTCCGCGAGTATTTCCCCAACAACGCGGTGGAATACTTCGTCTCCTACTATGACTACTACCAGCCCGAGGCCTATATCCCGTCCTCCGACACCTACATAGAAAAAGACAGCGACATCAACGACGAGATAGACCGCCTGCGCCACAGCGCTACTTCTGCGCTCAGCGAACGGCGCGACGTCATCATCGTGGCCAGCGTGTCGTGCATCTACTCGCTGGGCAACCCCATCGACTACCGCAGCAGTGTGATCAGCCTGCGGCCGGGCATGAAGATGGAGCGCAACGAGCTGCTGGAGCGGCTGGTGGGCCTGCAATATGAACGCAACGACTTGAACTTCGTGCGCAACAAGTTCCGCGTGAAAGGAGACGTGGTGGAGATACACCCGGCCTACCACGAGGAGACGGCTTTCCGGGTGGAGTTCTTTGGCGACGTGATAGACCGCCTGAGTGAGATCACGCCGCTGACGGGCGAGCGCAAGCGCACACTGAACCACGTGGCCATTTTCCCGGCCAGCCACTACATCGTGTCGCCCGACAAGATGGAGAAAGGCCTGGCGGACATCCGTGCCGAAATGGATGAACAGGTAAAACGCTTTACAGAAGAGGGCAAGCTGATAGAGGCCCAGCGCATTGCCCAGCGCACCAACTACGACATGGAGATGCTGGCCGAGGTGGGCACCTGCAAGGGCATCGAGAACTATTCGCGCGTGCTGAGCGGCCGGGCGCCCGGCTCCATCCCCAGCACGCTGCTGGACTATTTCCCCGAGGACTGGCTGCTGTTCGTGGATGAGAGCCACGTGATGCTGCCGCAGCTGCGCGCGATGTACGGCGGCGACTATGCGCGGAAAAAGAACCTGGTGGACTATGGGTTCCGCCTGCCGTCGGCCTTCGACAACCGGCCGCTGCGCGACGAGGAGTTTTGGGACAAGGTGAACCAGTGCGTGTATGTGAGCGCCACGCCGGGCGCCCTCGAGCGCGAGCGCTCGGCGCAGGTGGTGGAGCAGGTGATACGCCCCACGGGCCTGGTGGACCCACAGGTGGTGGTGAAGCCGGTGGAGGGGCAGATAGACGACCTGCTGGGTGAGATCAACCTGCGCAGCGAGCGTGGCGAGCGTGTGCTGGTGACCACGCTGACCAAGAAGATGGCGGAGGACCTGACCGATTATCTGGAGGAGCGCGGCGTGAAGGTGCGCTACATGCACCACGAGATAGACACCTTCGAGCGCATGGAGCTGATACGCGACCTACGCAGCGGCGCCATCGACGTGATCGTGGGCATCAACCTGCTGCGCGAGGGGCTGGACCTGCCGGAGGTGAGCCTGGTGGCGATATTGGACGCCGACAAGGAGGGCTTTTTGCGCAGCGAGACCAGCCTGGTGCAAACCATTGGCCGGGCGGCGCGCAACGCTGGCGGCATGGTGGTGATGTATGCGGACAGCGTTACGCCCAGCATGGAGCGCGCGATCTTGGAGACGGACCGCCGCCGGGGCATCCAGATGGCCTACAACGAGGAGCACGGCATCGTGCCCACCACCAT
>JBFXKS010000055.1:0-9058 GCA_050173515.1 Oscillospiraceae bacterium
TTTTATCGCACGGCTGCTGCTTTTTCCCGTCTGCCCCGCCCGTTCCCCGCCTTTCCCGCATCTGCAAAACCGCCGCGCATCGATGTACTTTTTCGCTGTTTTGTGCTATTATTATCTCTGTATGATTGTTCGTTGGTCATCTGCCCGGCACCACCAATCCACACCCTCGGGGGACCACCATGGACCAGAACAGCAAAAAACTGCAATCCCTGCGCGTGGCCGTCTTGCTCATCGCCGGCTCGTGCCTGGTCATCTTTGCCATTTTGTTTTTTTCCATCTTCTACATCACCATGCCGGGCATGCTGCTGCAGTCGGAAACGCAGTACCTGAACCAGCAGATGGCCGTGGTGGGCGGGCTTTTTGAGGACGACAAGGTGCGGGCCGACCTGATGGTGGAGGACCTGGCCGTGTGGGACGAGACGGCCGCCTTCATGCGCGGCGAAAACCCCGATTATTTCGAGAAATTCTGGCGGGGCACCACCCTGCTGCAAAGCTATCAGTTCGACCTGGTCGTCATGGTGGCCCCGGACGGCACCGAGATATACGCCGACTATCTGGACAAGGTGAAAACAGCGGCGAAATTTTCGCCCGAGGCCTTCTCCGCCCATTTGACCCCCTATGCGCTGGATGTGCTGGCCCACTATGTGGGCACATCCGCCGTCACCCCGGGCGAGGCGGGCGTGGCCGGCATCACCTTTTATGGCGGCATGCCCTATTATGTGAGCATGGCCCCCGCACTGGACTATGCCGAGGCCCAAACCCCGGCCGGCGTGGTGATTTTGGGCACGCTGCTGGACAATGACTATTTCCGCTTCACCACCCACTACGACACCGTGTCCTATTCGCTGACGCCCTATGAAGACGCCGCCGGAAACCAGTACAACACCAGCCCGCTGTACAACCTCTCGGGCCAAAGCGACACGGTGAACCGGGTGGACAGCAACCTGGTTTATGCCACGCTGAAGCTGGAGGACATAGACGGCAATGCGGCCGTTTTGCAGATGAGCGCCCCGCGCGAGGTGTATTCCAGCGGGCTTTCCAGCATTGCGCGCACCATGTTCCTGCTCATGTTCTGTGTCATTTTGCTGGCCGGCGCGCTGTACCTCATCGTGGCCCGCATGGTGTTGAACCCCATCGAAAAGCTCAGCCGAGACATCACCGCGCTGGACCCTGCCGGCCATTTGGAGGCGGAAAAATACTCCGACAGCGTGGAGTTTGTGGCGCTGTGCACCTCCATCAACCACATGCTGGACATCCTGCGCCAGTCCAACATTTCGCTCACCGCGTTCCAGGGCATTTTGAACAGCATGGACACCAACATCTACGTCTCCGACCCGGACACCGACGAGCTGCTGTTCGCCAACGAACACATGCGCGCGGACTACGGGCTGGGCGATGACGTGACGGGGCAGGTGTGCTGGCAGGTGCTGCAAAAAGGCCAGGCCGGGCGCTGCGCGTTCTGCCCTGTGTCGCAGCTGCAGCAGGCCCCCGACGCGCCCATCCACTGGGAGATGGTGAGCACGCTGAACGGGCGCACCTACCAGAACACCGACCGCCTGATCGAGTGGAGCGACGGCGGCCGGATGCACCTGCAGCACAGCATGGACATCACCGACATGCGCAAAGCCGAAGAGGACATTACACTGCGCCTGCGCCAGCAGGAGCTGATGAGCGCCATGTCCCAAAGCTTCATCTCCACCGAGAGCAAAGGCATCCTCATCAACAACGCGCTGCGCATGGCCGGCGAATTTCTGAACACCAGCCGCATTCTTTTGGGGCGTTATGACGAAGGTGAAACAGCCCTCTACTTTGACTACGCCTGGCACAACCCCGAACAGCCCATGCTGGCGCCCGCGCCAAAATCGGGCTACCCCATGGCGCCGGACGACCCGCTGCTGCTGGTGTTGAACCAGGTGCGCAAGGGATACTTCTCTCGCTCCAACGTGAAAGAGGACGAACACCTGCGTGCGCTGTCCGACAACAATATTTTGTCCATCCTGGCCGTGCCGCTGGTGGTGTCGGGCCAGTTCTGGGGCATGCTCAGTTTCAGCGACTGCCTCTCGCCCCGCGTGTGGAGCGAGAGCGACATCCAGCTGGTGCGCCTCATCAGCAGCGTCATCTCGGGCGTGCTCACCCGCAGCGCCACCGAGGAGACCCTCATCCGCATGTCCTCCATCGTCAACGCGTCCCCGCAATATATCTCCTACACCAACGAAGTCGGCGACTTTGAATACATCAACCCCGGCGTGTCCAAAATATCGGGCTATAGCGAGGCGGAGATCTTCGCCGGCGGCTATACCCTGCTGTTTGGCGAGGCCTCTCTGCACAAGCTGAAAGACGTGGCCCTGCCAAGGGCCCTTGAAAACGGGCAGGACGAGTTTGAGCTGGAGCTGACGCGCAAGGACGGCGAAGTGCGCAACATGGCTTTCTCCATCTTCCCCATCCGGCTGGACAACCCCGGCATCGGGGCCATCGCCTCCGACGTGACCGAGCAGCGCCAGCTGGAGCAGGCGCTGGTGGCCGCCAAAGAGCTGGCCGAACAGTCCAGCCACGCCAAAAGCGATTTCCTCTCCCGCATGAGCCACGAGATGCGCACGCCGATGAACGCCATCATCGGCATGACACACATTGCCAAAGGCGCGCCGGAGCTGGCGCGGAAGGACTACTGCCTGGATAAAATAGACGAGGCCTCCACCCACCTGCTGGGCGTCATCAACGACATTTTGGATGTCTCGAAGATAGAGGCCGGCAAGTTCGAGCTGTCGGCGTCCGAGTTCAACTTCGAAAAGATGCTGGTGCGCGTGGCCGACGTGATGAACTTCCGCATCGACGAGAAAAAGCAGGCTTTCACGGTGCGCATCGACGCAAACGTGCCCCAAACCATCATCGCCGACGAGCAGCGCCTGGCCCAGGTCATCACCAACCTCTTGTCCAACGCGGTCAAGTTCACCCCCGACGACGGCCACATCACCCTCACCGTGCAAAACCTGGCCGAAGAAGGGCAGGACCCCTGCCTGCGCGTCACCGTGCAGGACGACGGCATCGGCATCTCGCCCGAGCAGCAGCAGCGCCTGTTCCAGCACTTCGAGCAGGCCGACGGCGGCATCGCCCGCAAGTTCGGCGGCACGGGGCTGGGCCTGGCCATCTCCAAAAGCATCGTGCAGCTGATGGGCGGGGACATCCGGCTGCAGTCGGCGCTGGGCGCGGGCACCACCATCACCTTCGAGGTGCCGGTGAAGGCGGGCACCTCGCACGACGCGCCCCAATGGCACCCCGCCATCCCGTGGAAAGACCTGCGGCTGATGGCGGTGGACGACGCGCCCGAGGTGCTGGAGTATTTCACCGAGATCACGGCGGCGCTGGGCCTGCACTGCGACATCGCCTCCAGCGGCGCCGAGGCCTTCGGGCTGATAGAGGCCCACGACGACGCGCCCTACAATCTCATTTTTGTGGACTGGCGCATGCCCGGCATGAACGGCATCGAGCTGACGCGCCAGATCAAGGCCCGCTACGGCTCCCACACCATCGTCATCATGATCTCGGCCGCCGAGTGGGCCGAGATAGAGCAGGAGGCCCGCGCCGCCGGCGTGGACGGTTTCCTCTCCAAGCCGCTGTTCTCCTCCCTCATCGTCAACTGCATCAACGAGCGCCTGGCCCCGGCCCAAAACCTGGCCGCCCCAAAAGACGCCATCGACGACACCGCCGGCTGCTTTGCCCACCGGCGCATCTTGCTGGCAGAGGACATCGAGATCAACCGCGAGATCGTGCAGGCCATGCTGGAGGGCACCGGCGCACAGATAGAGATGGCCGAAGACGGCAAACAGGCGGTGCAGGCCGCACACGATGACCCCGGCCGGTGGGACCTCATCCTCATGGACATCCACATGCCCGAGATGGACGGCTTCGAGGCCACGCGCCGCATCCGTGCGCTGGACAGCGAATGGGCCCGCCGTGTGCCCATCATCGCCATGACGGCCAACGTGTTCCGCGAGGACATCGAAAAATGCCTGGCCGCCGGCATGAACGACCACATCGGCAAGCCGGTGGCCTTCGAAGAGATCATCAGCAAGCTGAAAAAGCACTTGCCGCCCGTGTAAACCCTGTTCTGCCAAGAGAGGATTGTATTGCTATGCCAAAGACCCCCAAGGAAAACCCGGGCGCCCTTTCGGGCACGGGCAAGGCCTCTGACCAGGCCGTCCATTTTTCCGGCCATATGGGCGCCATCATCGAGGCCGCCCACATCGGCCTGTGGGACTGGGACCTGCGCACCGGCCGGGTGATCTACAGCAAGGAGTGGGAGGCCATCGCCGGCTATGCCGCGGGCGAGGTGCCCCAGCACATCTCCTTTTGGGAAAGCGTGGTGTTCCCGCCAGACCTGGCGCCCACCGAGGCGCAGATCGACCGCCTGCTGCGTGGCGAAGTCGACCAATACGAGGCCGAGTTCCGCATGCTGCGCAAGGACGGCAGTGTCATCTGGGCACAGGACAAGGGCCTGGCCATCGAGCGGGACGAAGCCGGCCGGCCCACCCGCCTTGCCGGCGTGCTTCAGGATGTCTCGCGCCTGAAGGCCGCCGAGGCCGAGCTTCAGGAAAAAAGCGAACAGCTGGATTTCATCGCCGGCATCTCGGGCCTTGGCACCTGGGACTGGGACATCCCGGCCAACCACATTCGGTACAACGACGACTACCTTGCGGTGCTGGGCTACACCCAGAACGAGATAGGCGGCAGCCTGGAGGAGTGGGGCGCCTTCAACCACCCGGACGACTTGCCCGGCACCAATCAGGCGCTGCAGGATTACCTTTCCGGCAAGGCGGACGGCTACTCGCACGAGACGCGCATGCGCCACAAGGACGGCCACTACGTCTGGACGCTGGATATTGGCCGCATCGTGGCGTGGGACGCCGACGGGAAGCCCACGCGCATGCTGGGCGGGCACCTCAACATCGACAAGCACAAACGCGACGAGGAAAGGCTGCAGCACGCACTGGAGGAAAACGAGCGCCACAACGAGCGGCTGCAAGAGGACATTCAAAGCGCGGTGCAAAAGCTGGACGAGGCACAGGAGTATAACCAGCTGTTGTTCGATGCCAACCCCTATGTGAATGTCATTTTCGACAGCCAGTTCCGCCCGCTGAACTGCAACCCCGCCGCCATCGAATACTTTGGTTTCCCCTCCAAGCAGAGCCTGCTGGACAATCTCATCGCCGCGGTGAACGCGGCCGTGCCGCAGTTCCAGCCGAACGGCGCGCCCTCTATCCCGCTGGCCCAGCGCTTCAAGACAGTGCTTGAGACCGGCTACCTCGAGTTTGAGACCGAACTCGTCATCGGCCAAAAGCGCACGCCCATGCATGCCATCTTCAAGCGCATCCGCCACAAGGACCAAATACGCATCGCCGCCTACATGGCCGACATGAGCACCCTGCGCGAGGCCAAAAACGAGCTGCTGCGCCAGGACCTGCTCTTGAAAAGCGTGAACACCGCCGCCGCCCGCCTGCTCTCCTCCCAGCCGGAGGACTTCGACACAACCGTGTGGTCGGTGCTGAAGCTGCTGGGCGAGGCCGTCGACGCCGACCGCGTGTATATCTGGGAAAACTTCACCCAAAACGGAAAGCTGCATTGCCGCCAGATATACGAGTGGAGCGAAGGCGCCGAGCCCCAGCAGGGCAAGGCCTTCGCCGAGGGCACCGACTACGACGATGTGCCCGCCTGGCGCGACACGCTCAGCCGTGGGCTGCGCATCAACGCGCTGGTAAAAGACCTCTCCGCCGAAGAGCGCGCCACACTGGAGCCCCAGGGCGTGCAGTCCATCTTCACGCTGCCGGTCTTTTTCCGCGGCGAGTTCTGGGGTTTTGTCGGCTTCGACGAGTGCAAGGCCGAGCGCCTCTTTTCAGAGATGGAGGAGAAGGTGCTCCAGTCGGGCGCCAACCTCATCGTCTCGGCCATTTTACGCAACGAGATGACCACCAACCTCATTGCCGCGCGCGAAGAGGCCGTGGCCAACGCCCACGCCAAAAGCGACTTCCTCTCCCGCATGAGCCACGAGATCCGCACGCCCATGAACGCCATCATCGGCATGACCACCATCGCCAAAAAGATGAAGGACCTGGACAAGATCAACTACTGCCTGCAAAAAATCGATGTGGCGTCCCAGCAGCTGCTCGACATCATCAACGACATCCTCGACATGTCTAAGATCGAGTCGGGCAAGTTCGAGATCGTGCCGGCGCCCTTCGACTTTGAAAAAATGATGCAGAACGTCTCCTCGTTCATCCAGCTGCGCGTGGAGGAAAAAGAGCAGACCTTCCACTTCGACTTCCAGGACATCTTCTCCCGCACCATGATCAGCGACGAACTGCGCCTGTCGCAGGTCATCACCAACCTGCTCACCAACGCGGTCAAGTTCACCCCCGAAAAAGGCACCGTTGCTTTGCGCGTGCGCATCCTGCCCATCGACGAGGACCACGCCACGCTGCACATCGAGGTGCAGGACGACGGCATCGGCATCTCGCCCGAGCAGCAGAAAAAGCTGTTCCGCTCCTTCGAGCAGGCCGACGGCAGCATCACACGCCGTTTCGGCGGCACCGGGCTGGGCCTGGCCATCTGCCGGCAGATCGTCACGCTGATGGGTGGCAGGATATGGGTGAAGAGCACTTTGGGCAAGGGCTCCTGCTTTGCCTTCGAGGTGCCGGTGAGCTGGGGCCTGCCGCTGGAGGCCACCACCGCGCCCAAACTGCCGCGCAAGGACCTGCGCATTTTGGTGGTGGATGACAGCGAGGACGTGCGCCTTTATTTCCAGAATATTTTGGCCACCTTCTCCATGAGCTGCGACATTGCCGCCGGCGGCGCCGAGGCCGTGGAACTGGTGCGCGCCCACCTGCAAGACGACACCCCGTATGACCTGGTGTTCCTGGACTGGAAGATGCCCGGCATGAATGGCGCCGAGACCGCCCGCCAGATCATGGAGCTGAGCGACCATGTCATTGTGGTCATGATCTCGGTGGCCGACTGGAACGAGGTGGAGAAAGAGGTGTCCGAGTTCGGCATCACGCACTTTTTGTCCAAGCCCATCCTGCCGTCTGTCTTGTTCAACACCATTGTGAAGGTGGCCGAAAACGCCTTGATAAACAACGCGGTGGAGCACCCGCCCACCGCCTACCACTGGCAGGGCAAAACCCTGCTTTTGGTGGAGGACATGCAGATCAACCGCGAGATACTGGTGACCATTTTGGAGGAGACCGGCGTCGCCATCGAAACGGCCACCACCGGCCTTGAGGCCGTGGAGAAGTACAAGGCCTCGAACGGCCGCTACAGCCTGATTTTGATGGACGTGCAGATGCCCGAGATGGACGGGCTGACCGCCACGCGTGAGATACGCGCCTCCGGCCTTGCCGACGCCGGCTCCATCCCCATTTTGGCCATGACTGCCAACGCCTTCAGCCAGGACGTGCAGAACTGCCTGGCCGCCGGCATGAACGGCCACATGGCCAAACCCATCGACGTGGACAGCCTGCTTGCCACCCTCTCGGAATACCTGGACACCTAGCCGCCTGCCAGCCCACCACAAAGGAAGTGACCTTATTTTGGACACAGGGAAGAAGAAATTGTTGGTCGTTGACGACGTTGAACTGAACCGGATGATCCTGGCCGAGCTGTTCAGCGACCAGTTCGAGGTGCTGGAGGCCGCCGACGGCGGCCAGGCGCTGGAGATCATCAACCGCCTCGGCAGCCAGCTTGCGCTGGTGCTGCTGGACATCATCATGCCGGTGGCCGACGGTTTTGAGGTGCTCGAGGCCATGAACGACAGCGGGCTCATCGCCACCGTCCCGGTTATCTTCATCACCGGCGAAAACGACGACGAAAAAGCCCTGAAGGGTTATGCGCTGGGCGTTTCAGACCTCATCAGCAAACCTTTCAACCCCGAAATAGTGGAAAAACGCGTGCACAACGTGGTGGAGCTGTATGCCCACCAGCAAACCCTGGAGCAAGAGCTGCGCGCCCAGAAGGCGATGCTGGAAAAGCAGGCGGAAAAGCTGCGCCAGTCCAACCTGTTCGTCATCGATGCGCTGTCCACCACGGTGGAGTTCCGCAGTTCCGAGTCTGGCGAGCACATCAAGCGCATCCGCCTGCTCACCCGCATTTTGCTGGAGAGCGTGGCCGAGGAATACCTGCTGACCCCGGCCCAGATCGAGGCCATCTCCAATGCCTCCGCCATGCACGATATCGGCAAGATCGCCATCCCGGACTCCATCTTGCTGAAGCCCGGCCCGCTGACCAAAGAGGAGTTTGAGGTGATGAAGACCCACACCACCCGTGGCTGCGAGATTTTGAGCAGCCTGAAAAACACGCAGGTGGAGGACTACTATCAGTACTGCTACGAGATATGCCGCCACCACCACGAGCGCTGGGACGGCAACGGCTACCCCGACGGCCTGAAAGGGAACGAGATCTCCATCTGGGCGCAGGCCACATCGCTGGCCGACGTCTACGACGCATTGACCAGCAAGCGTGTTTACAAGGACGCCTACACGCCCGACGAAGCGGTGCAGATGATTTTGAACGGCGAGTGCGGCGTGTTCAACCCGGCATTGCTCGAAAACTTCATCCAGGTGCAGCCCCGCCTGGCCGCCTACATCCAGGCCGACCCCACCTCCCAGCCGCGGCTCTGAGGCCAGCAACCTCTGCACCTCCCGCACTCTATAGGGGCGCGCACCTCTGGTCCAAATCGGCGGGAACGCTCACCCGCAATACGCGCAGACAGCGCATTCATTCGCCGCCGCATCGCTTAATACCATACACAAAAAGCCCCTGCCATATGAAGGCAAGGGCTTTTGAACTCTTATGCTTTTTCTACATATTTATATATAACAGATGTTCTATTTCCGATCTACAGCTTTGCTTCGGTCTCCTTGGCCAAGCGGCGTGTGGTGGTATAGGCCTCGCGGTACTGTGCCAGCGCGTTTTCGTCCAGCACGCCCCCGCGCAGCTGTTCCATCATCACCGCGCTGGCCTCCGACAATTTCGTCATGCCCAAATTGCCGGTCATGCCTTTTATCGCGTG
>JBFXKS010000056.1:0-9041 GCA_050173515.1 Oscillospiraceae bacterium
CGGGGAAGACGCGCACATACGCTACTTTTTTGGCGACGACGACCGCATTGAGGGCACCATAGCCAAAGACCCGGCCAAGAACGTGGTAGAGGGCCTGCTGGAGACCTACCGCAAGCTGCGCCCGGGCGAGCCGCCCACTGTGGAGAGCGCCCAGACCCACATCAACAACCTGTTTTTCGACCCGCACCGCTACGACCTCTCCCGGTTCGGGCGCTATAAGATGAACAAGAAGCTGGCGCTGGCCAGGCGCATTGCCGGCTTTGTGGCCGCGCGCGATGTGATCGCGCCGCTGACAGGCGAGCTGCTGTGCGCCGCGGGCGAGGTGGTGCGCCGCGAGGTGAGCGAGGACATCGAGCGCAACGGCGTGTCGGCGGTATACCTCAGCGTGGAAGACCGCGAGGTGAAGGTGATCTCCAACGGCGTGGTGGACGCCAGCTTCATTCTGGGCTTCGACGTGAAGGAGGCCGCGGGCATCAGCGACAAGGTGAGCTTTGCCGTGCTGCAGGAGATCATGGACGAGGCGCAAGACGACGCCGAGCGCACAGAGCTGCTGCGCAAAAACCGCGACCGCCTGGTGAGCCGCACCATTACGGTGGACGACATCTACGCGTCCATCAACTACCTGAACGGCCTGGCCTTCGGCATCGGCGTCACAGACGACATCGACCACCTGGGCAATCGCCGCATCCGCAGCGTGGGCGAGCTTCTGCAAAACCAGTTCCGCATCGGCTTTTCGCGCATGGAGCGGGTGATCCGCGAGCGCATGACGCTGCAGGCGCAGGACATGGACGTGGTGACGCCCCAGGCGCTCATCAACATCCGGCCGGTCACCAGCGCCATCAAGGAGTTCTTTGGCTCGTCGCCGCTGTCCCAGTTTATGGACCAGAACAACCCGCTGGCCGAATTGACCCACAAACGCCGCCTGTCGGCGCTGGGGCCGGGCGGCCTTTCCCGCGACCGCGCGGGCTTTGAGGTGCGCGACGTGCACTACAGCCACTACGGCCGCATGTGCCCCATCGAGACGCCGGAGGGCCCCAACATCGGTTTGATCTCGTACCTGGCCACCTTTGCCCGCATCAACGAATACGGCTTCATCGAGGCGCCGTTCCGCAAGGTGGATAAGGACACCGGCCAGCTGACCGACATTGTGGAATACATGACCGCCGACGTGGAGGACGAGTATGTGGTGGCGCAGGCCAACGAGCCGCTGGACGAGGAAGGGCGCTTTGCCCGTCCGCGTGTCAACGCGCGCTACCGCGACCTGATCATTGAGACCGAGCGGGAAAAGGCCGACTACATGGACGTGTCGCCCAAGATGGTGGTGAGCGTGGCCACGGCGATGATCCCGTTTTTGGAGAACGACGACGCCAACCGCGCGCTGATGGGCAGTAACATGCAGCGGCAGGCGGTGCCGCTGCTGGTCACCGAGCAGCCCATTGTGGCCACCGGCATGGAGTACAAGGCCGCCACAGACAGCGGCGTGTGTGTGCTGGCCAGGCGCGACGGCGTGGTGGAGCGGGTGACCGCCGACCAGATCACCGTGCGCGCGGGCAAGGGCGAGATAGACGAGTATGAGCTGGTGAAGTTCATGCGCTCGAACCAGGGCACCTGCGTGAACCAGCGGCCCATCGTGGCCAAGGGCGACAAGATACTGGAGGGCATGGTCATCGCGGATGGCCCGGCCACCCGCAACGGCGAGATCAGCCTGGGGCGCAACGCCCTGATCGGCTTCATGACCTGGGAGGGCTACAACTACGAGGACGCCGTGCTCATCAACGAGCGGCTGGTGCGCGACGACGTGTACACCTCCATCCACATCGAGGAGTACGAGCAGGAGGCGCGCGAGACCAAGCTGGGCCCGGAGGAGATCACCCGCGACATCCCCAACGTGGGCGAGGACGCGCTGAAAGACCTGGACGAACGCGGCATCATCCGCATCGGCGCCGAGGTGAGCGCCGGGGACATTCTGGTGGGCAAGGTGACGCCCAAGGGCGAGACCGAGCTGACGCCGGAAGAGCGGCTGCTGCGGGCCATTTTTGGCGAGAAGGCGCGCGAGGTGCGCGACACCAGCCTGCGGGTGCCCCACGGCGAGTACGGCATCATCGTGGATGTGAAGGTGTTCACGCCGGAGAACAGCGACGAGCTGCAGCCGGGCGTGCGCGAAGTGGTGCGCTGCTATATCGCGCAGAAACGCAAGATAAGCGTGGGTGACAAGATGGCCGGCCGCCATGGCAACAAGGGCGTGGTCAGCCGCATTTTGCCGCAGGAGGACATGCCTTTCCTCGAGGACGGCACCCCGCTGGACATCGTGCTGAACCCGCTGGGCGTGCCCAGCCGCATGAACATTGGGCAGGTGCTGGAAGTGCACCTGGGCTACGCGGCGAAGGCGCTGGGCTGGCAGGTGATGTGCCCGGTGTTCGACGGTGCGCACGAGGAAGAGATACGCGAGTGCTTCAAGATGGCCGGCATGGCCGAGGACGGCAAGAGCGTGGTGTACGACGGGCGCACGGGCGAAAAGTTCGACAACCGCATTACGGTGGGCTACATGTACTACCTGAAGCTGCACCACCTGGTGGACGACAAGATCCACGCCCGCAGCACCGGCCCCTACAGCCTGGTGACCCAGCAGCCGCTGGGCGGCAAGGCCCAGTTCGGCGGCCAGCGCTTTGGCGAGATGGAGGTGTGGGCGCTGGAGGCCTACGGCGCCGCCTACACCCTGCAAGAGATACTGACGGTGAAGAGCGACGACGTGGTGGGCCGTGTGAAAACCTACGAGGCCATCGTGAAAGGGCAGCCGGTGCCGCGCGCCGGCATCCCAGAGAGCTTCCGCGTGCTGATAAAAGAGCTGCAGAGCCTGGGGCTGGACGTGGTGGTGCAGGACGAAGACGGCATGGAGATAGACCTGAAGCAGAATTATGAGGATGACACGGGCTACACGCCGGACCTCACGGTGGGCGACGACGTGCTGCTGGAGGACGAGCTGGCCGGCGACTATTCCATAGAAGAAGTGGAAGAAGAGGAAGCGGACGACTTTGAGGATGACGAAGAGGTGACCCCGCTGGAGCCGGAGGAGATTTTCAGCGAGGACGAGCTTTTGGACGAAGAAGAGATCGTGCTGGACTGACCGGTCTTCAATGACAAGAGAAGCCTAACGGTTTTGACGGGCGCGGGCCTTTCGCCGCCCTGCAAATAGAAAGGGTTATTGAATGGATTATTACGAATTCGACTCGATCCGCATCGGGCTGGCCGCGCCGGAAGAGATCCGCGCATGGAGTTACGGCGAAGTGAAGAAGCCCGAGACCATCAACTACCGCACACTGAAGCCGGAGCGCGACGGCCTGTTCTGTGAACGCATCTTTGGCCCCACCAAGGACTGGGAGTGCCACTGCGGCAAGTATAAACGCATCCGCTACAAGGGTAAAATTTGCGAGCGCTGCGGCGTGGAGGTGACCCGCGCCAAGGTGCGCCGCGAGCGCATGGGCCACATCGAGCTGGCCGCGCCCGTCAGCCACATCTGGTATTTCAAGGGCATCCCCAGCCGCATCGGCCTCATTTTAGACATCAGCCCGCGCCTTTTGGAAAAGGTGCTGTACTTTGCCGCCTATATCGTGACGGACCCGGGCTTCACGCCGCTGGAAGAAAAACAGCTGCTGAGCGAAAAAGAATACCGCGACATGCGCGAGCGCTATGAGGACGAGTTCCAGGCGGGCATGGGCGCCGAGGCCGTGCAGCAGCTGCTGGCCGCCATCGACCTGGACGCCATGGCCGAGCAGCTGCGCGAGGAGCTGCAGGACGCCGGCGGCCAGAAGAAGCTGCGGCTGCTGAAGCGCCTGGAGGTGACCGAGGCCTTCCGCAAGAGCGGCAACCGCCCCGAGTGGATGATCATGAACGTCATCCCGGTCATCCCGCCAGACATCCGCCCCATGGTGCAGCTGGACGGCGGCCGTTTCGCCACCAGCGACCTGAACGATCTGTACCGCCGGGTGATCAACCGGAACAACCGCCTGAAACGCCTGCTGGAGCTGGGCGCGCCGGACATCATCGTGCGCAACGAAAAGCGCATGCTGCAAGAGGCGGTGGACGCGCTGATCGACAACGGCCGCCGCGGCCGCCCGGTGACCGGCCCGAACAACCGCAGCCTGAAGAGCCTTTCCGACATGCTGAAGGGCAAGCAGGGGCGCTTCCGCCAGAACCTGCTGGGCAAACGCGTGGACTACTCCGGCCGCAGTGTTATCGTGGTGGGCCCGGAGCTGAAAATGTACCAGTGCGGCCTGCCCAAAGAGATGGCGCTGGAGCTGTTCAAGCCCTTTGTGATGAAGGACCTGGTGGAGCAGGGCATCGCGAACAACATCAAGAGCGCGCGCAAGATGGTAGAGCGCACCCGCACCGAGGTGTGGGACAGCCTGGAGACGGTGATCGGCGGGCACGCCGTGCTTTTGAACCGTGCACCCACGCTGCACCGCCTGGGCATCCAGGCCTTTGAGCCGGTGCTGGTGGAGGGCCGCGCGCTGAAGCTGCACCCGCTGGTGTGTACCGCCTACAACGCAGACTTTGACGGCGACCAGATGGCCGTGCACGTGCCGCTGAGCGAAGAGGCCCAGCGCGAGGCCCGCATGCTGATGCTGGCCAGCCAGAACCTGCTGAAGCCCAGCGACGGCAAGCCGGTGACGGTGCCCACGCAGGACATGGTGCTGGGCAGCTACTACCTCACCATGGTCACCGACGGCGATGTGGGCGAGGGCAAGGTGTTCGCCAGCGAGAACGAGGCCATCATGGCCTACGCCGACGGCGCGGTGTCGCTGCACGCCAAGGTGAAGGTGCGCCGCACCCGCACGGTGGGCGGCAAAAAGCAAAGCCGCCTGGTGAACACCACCGCCGGGCGCATCCTGTTCAACGAGCCCATTCCGCAGGATCTGGGCTATGTGGACCGCGACGACGAAGAGGCTGCCTTTGGCTTTGAGATAGACTTTTTGGTGAACAAGAAAAAGCTGGGCGAGATCATCGACCGCTGCATCCAGCGGCACGGCACCGAGGTGACCGCCGAGATGCTGGACAAGGTGAAGTCTCTGGGCTTCAAATACTCCACGCTGTCCGGGCTCACGGTGGCCGTGAGCGACGCGGTGATCCCGCCCAAAAAGGCGGAGCTCATCGATTTGGCCGACGAGCAGATACTGAAGATCACCAAGCAGTACAACCGCGGCCTCATCTCCAACGACGAGCGCCTGAAAAGCATTCTGCTGGTGTGGGAAGAGACCACAAAGCAGGTGTCGGACGCGCTGGAGGAAAACCTGGACACGCGCAACCCCATCTTCATGATGGCGGACTCGGGCGCGCGCGGCAGCATGCAGCAGATCCGCCAGCTGGCCGGCATGCGTGGGCTCATCGCCAACACCTCCGGCAAGACCATCGAGATCCCTATTCGCTCGAATTACCGCGAAGGGCTGAACATTCTGGAGTACTTCATCGCCAGCCGCGGCGCGCGCAAGGGCCTGGCCGACACGGCGCTGCGCACGGCCGAGTCGGGCTACCTCACGCGCCGCCTGGTGGACGTCTCGCAGGACGTCATCATCCGTGAGGACGACTGCGGCAGCACCGAGGGCATCATGGTGTCCGACATTCTGGGCGACGGCAACGCGGTGATCGAGCCGCTGGCCGAGCGCCTGGTGGGACGCTATCCGGTCAGCAATATTCTGCACCCGGAGACCGGCAAGGTGCTGGTGCGCAAAGACACCATGATGAACGAGGACGACGCCGCACTGGTGGTGAACGCCGGCATCACGAAGGTGGAGCTGCGCAGCGTGCTGAACTGCCGCGCCAAGCACGGCGTGTGCGCCAAGTGCTATGGCTCCAACCTGGCCAACGGCCAGCCGGTGGGCCTGGGCGAAGCGGTGGGCATCATCGCCGCGCAAAGCATCGGCGAGCCGGGCACCCAGCTGACCATGCGCACTTTCCATACCGGCGGCATCGCCTCGGCCGAGGACATCACGCAGGGCCTGCCGCACGTGGAGGAGCTGTTTGAGGCGCGGCGCCCGAAGGCCCTCGCCATCATGACGGAGATCGCGGGCGTGGCCCACATCGACGACACCAAGAAGAACCGCCACGTGGTGGTGACCGGCACCGACGAAAACGGCGCCCCGGTGGAAAAAAGCTACCTCATCCCCTTTGGCCAGCGCATCCGCGTGCAGGAGGGCGAAGAGCTGGAGCTGGGCGATATGCTGACCGAGGGCCACGCCTACCCGCACGACATCCTGGCCATCAAGGGCGTCACCGCTGTGGAGAACTACCTCATCCAAGAGGTGCAGAGCGTCTACCGCCAGCAGGGCGTGGACATCAACGACAAGCACATCGAGGTGATCGTGCGGCAGATGATGCGCAAGGTGCGCATCGAGGACTCGGGCTCCACACCGCTGCTGGTGGGCAAAGACGTGGAGCGCAGCCAGGTGCTGCAAATGAACAACGAGATAGAAGAGCGCATGGCCGCCGGAGAGACCGACTTGCAGCTGGCGCAGTACACGCCGGTGCTGCTGGGCATCACCAAGGCCTCGCTGGCCACCGACTCGTTCCTGTCCGCCGCGTCCTTCCAGGAGACCACCCGCGTGCTGACCGACGCGGCCATCAAAGGCAAGGTGGACCCGCTTTTGGGCCTGAAAGAGAACGTGATCATCGGCAAACTGATCCCGGCGGGCACCGGGATACCGGAAGTAGAGGAGATGCTGGAAGAGACCGACAATTTCACCTTGGATTCCTACGACCCGTCGATTGTTTACTAGCTGAACACCCGACGGGGGCCGCCGGGCCTTTGGGGTGAGTGACCTGCCAAAAATGGGACCTGCGCGCCCAGCGCGTGCCGGCCCAGAGAAAGTGGGGTGGGAACGATGGAGACGACCCAATCACCGCAGGTGCAAGGCCGCAGCGCCGTGCACGAGTCGGGGCTGTACCGGGTGCTCAACGTCGTTTTCACCCTGCTGTTTTTTGCGGTGGCAGTGCTGGCCGTGGCCATGAACGGCAACACAGGGGCCGGGTTTTCCCGGCTGTGGCTGCTGGTGGCCGCGGTGGCCGGCGTTTTGGGTGTCTTTCTGCTGGCGCGGCTGGTTTTGTGGCTGCCCGCGCCCGGGCGCACCGGCGAGGTTGTTGTGGTGCTGGTGCTGTTTGCGCTGCTGATAGCCGCGCAGGTGGTAGTGGGCTGGGCGCTGCGCCCGGCGGCAGGCAATACCATGGACTTCGGGCTGGTGCACCAGTATGCGGTGGATTTTGCCCAAAGCGGCACCTACCCGGACGCATACCTGGCGGCCTTTCCCCAGCACACCGGGCTGTATTTTATCCTTTCACTGTACTACTCGGCCATGGACCTGTTCGGCGTGGCCGATTTCACCGTTCCGGCCTTCGCGCTGAACCTCGTGGCCATCAACGCCGCGGCGCTGCTGCTTTACTTCTGCGCGCGGCGCCTGTTTGGCGTGCGGCATGCCATCTTGTCGCTCATCGGTTGCATCGTAACGGCACCGTTTGTGCTGTATGGGGCCATCTGCTGCGCCGAGAGCCTGGCCATGGTGGTGCCGGTGGCGCTAGTGCTGTTGTGGCTGAAAGCGCGCAGCACGTGGCGTGCCGGGCACGTGGGCAAGGCGGTGGGGCGTTTCTGCGTGCTGTCGCTGGTGGCGGGCTTTGGTGCGGTGCTGTTGCCCGCGGTGCTGCTGGTGTGGCTGGCGGCGGCGATAGACCTGCTGGTGTTGCTGTGCGGCAAGGGCCGGGTGCGCATGCTGCTGGCGGGGCTGGCCGTGCTGTTGGCGGTGGTGTTCGCCAGCCTTTTTGGCATCGCGTACAGCGGCGTGGTGCCCCGCTATGATTACGACCAGGACGGCGTGCCCGCCACCACGTGGGTGCTGATGGGCCTCTCTGGAAACGGCAGCTTTGACGAAGCCATCTTCGAGCAGGTGCAGGCGGCCGACGGCGCCGGGCCGCGGGTGGCCTATGTGAGCAGGGCCATCTCAGCCCGGGTGCAGAGCCTGGGCTTTGGCGGCATGCTGGCGCATTTGGGCGGCAAGCTGGGGGCCGTTTTCGGCGACGGAACGGCCGGCGCTTCAGGCCTTTTAGCCCAAGATGCGGCGGCCCCGGGCGGGCTGCATGCGGTGTTCACAGCAGGCGGGCAGTGGTATCCGGCGCTGGCGTATATCGCCTTTGCCGTGCAGGCGGCGCTGCTGGTGTGGCTGGTGGTGGCCGCGCTGAAAGCCCTGGTGCGGCGCAACAACGCGCTGAGCTTTGTGCGCGTGGCGCTGCTGTTGCTGGGGGTGCTGCTGCTGGTGTGGGAGGCGCAGCCGCGCTATCTCGTCACCTGGCTGCCGCTGCTTTTGCTGGGCGCCATAGAGGCGGCGCCGGTGCCCATGGCCACCGGCGCGGGCAGGGTGGCCCGGCTGGGCCCCGGCGCGCTGGCCGCTCAGGCCGAGCTTGAAAACAGCCTGCAGCCCGGGCAGCTGCTGCCCGTGACGCAGGAAAAAGCCGCAGCAACTGCGGCAATACCGGAAATCCCGCAGGACGCCTCCATGCAAAACACGGCGCCGCTGCCGCTGGAGCAAACGCAGGATATCGGCAGCACCCAGCCGCTGCAGCTGTTTGCGCAGGCGGACGTGGAAAGCGCCGGGGTGCCCGCAGATACAGTGCAGATAGAAACACAAACGAATGGGATGGAAGACGTGTGATTACATTAACAAGCAGGAGGGACACGAATGGCAGACAAGAAGCCGGTGCCGCAGCCCACAACGGCCGCACCCGATGAAAAGAAACTGGCGCTGGAGACTGCGATAGCGCAGATCGAGAAGAACTACGGCAAAGGCGCCGTGATGAAGATGGGCCAGAACGTGGCCATGCAGGTGGACGCCATCCCCACGGGGTCCATCTCGCTGGACGCCGCGCTGGGCGTGGGCGGGCTGCCCCGCGGGCGCGTGGTGGAGATTTTTGGCCCGGAGTCCAGCGGCAAGACCACGCTGGCCCTGCACGTGCTGGCCGAGGCGCAGAAAAAGGGCGGCGAGGTGGCCTTCATCGACGTGGAG
>JBFXKS010000057.1:0-9004 GCA_050173515.1 Oscillospiraceae bacterium
CGCTCTTTGGGCGCCGCTGTGGCCTTATATACTACATCCAACATGGCCACCGGCACAAAGCTGTCGTCGCCGCCGTGGATGAACAGAATGGGCAGCCGATTCTGTTCCAGCTGCCGCACCGCAGACGCCTTTTTCATCCAGTAGCCGTTTTTCACCCGCACCACCAACCCTGCGCACGGCATCACCGGGAAGGCGGGCAGCTTGAAGATCTGCCGCAGCTGGTAGGCGAAAATGTCGTAGACAGAGGTGTAGCCGCAGTCCTCCACCAGCAGCTGCACATTGCCCGGCAGCGCCTCGCCGGACGCCATCATCACGGCGGCCCCGCCCATGGACACCCCATACAGGAAAATGCGGATGCCTGTGTGCTCGCGGTTCAGGTGGTCTATCCACCGCAGGATGTCCTCGCGGTCCCGCCAGCCCATGCCGTAGTATCCGCCCTCGCTGCGGCCACAGCCGCGCATGTCGGGCACCAGCAGGTTGCAGCCCATGTCGTAGAAGCCGCGCACCGCCTCGGCCAGCTGCTCGGCCCGGCCCAGGTACCCATGGGCCAGCACGCCCCACACCTTGCCGGGCGTCTTGTTCTCCACCACCATCGCCCTCAGGCGCAGCCCGTCGCCGGAGATGATCTCCGCCGTGCCCGTCTGCGCCGCCTTCAGCCACGCCTTGGCCGCCTCGGGCGGCTCGTTGGCGCCGGCGGCGGCGCCGTCCTCCAGCTGGTTGTGCGGCGTGCCCAGAACAACGCTTTTGTCGGTATATCGGCTGAGCGCCAGGCGGTAGAAGAACACCCCCACCAAAACGCCCAGCAACAGCAGCACGCCCACCGCGCCCGCCAGCACCCACACCCACATGGCCGCTCCCTCCCAACACGCATTTCCATGCCTCTATTTTGCGCTGTGCAGCGCCGCTTACACCGGCAGCGAAACGATAAAGACCGTTTCGCCGGGGTCGCTTTTCACGGCGATTTTCCCCTTGTGCTTTTCCACGATGGCCTTGGCGATGGAAAGCCCCAACCCATAGCCGCCCTCGGGGCGGGCGGCATCTGCCCGGTAGAACCGTTCGAAGAGGTGTTCCCCTTCCTCGGGCGTGATGAAGGCGCCCCGGTTGCTCACCGCCAGCTCCACGGCGCCTTGACGCCGGTGCAGGCCCACCTTCACGGTGCTGCCCGCATGGCTGTACTTCACCGCGTTGTCCAGCAAAACATCGGCCAGCTGCCGCAGCTGCGGCAGGGTTCCCGTCACCTGCAGGCCCATTTCCACCTCCATGTCGATGGCAATGCCCTGCTCAAAGGCAACCGGCTCGAACCCCAGCACGGCCGTGGTGATACAGTCGCTCAGGTTCATCGGCGCCATGGGGGCCGCCACGGTGGCGTCGTCGGCCTTGGCCAAAAACAACAGGTCCTCCACCAGCCCTTTCATGCGCCGGGCCTCCGCCTCGGAGTTGTCTATCCAGTCCATTTGCCGCTCGATGGTTTCCTTGGGGCTGTTTTTCAAAATGCCCAGATTGGCCAGGATGACGGTGATGGGTGTTTTCAGCTCGTGGGATGCGTCGGCCACAAACCGGCGCTGGTGCTGCCAGGCCTGTTCCACCGGCTTCAGGGCCCAGCGCGCCAGCAGCATGCTGGCCAAAAAAAACACCACCAGCGCACCCGCCACCGCCAGGCCGCTGCCCAGCATCACGCTGCGAACCTGTTCTTTTTCAAAGGTGCGGGTGATGAAGGCGATACGGGTGGAGCCCTGCCGTTGCTCCACCAGATAGCGCAAATCGTAGCTGGGCAAAACGCCTGTCATTTCGCCCTTGTCCAAAACCACTGCCGTCAGCTGGGCCAGGGTGTCCTCATCCACACTGATACGCTCGGCGCTGACGAGCCGGGGTGTGCCGGCGGCGTCCACCTGCACCACAAAGACCGGCTCGCGGAAAAGGTCGTTCGGCATACCCGCGCCCAGCTCAAAGCTTGGGCCGCCACCGCCGTACGGGCGGGCCAGCGCCATCTCCAGCGAGCGCATGCTGCGCTGCCGCAGGTTGTTGGCGTTGTATAGCCCAATGCCAAAAAACACCCCCAGCAGCACCAGGGACACCAGCAGCATGGTGATGGCCACAAATTTCCTGCGCAGGCTTTTGATCATGACGCGCCTTCCTCCAAACGGTAGCCCACGCGCCGGGTGGCCACGATGCCCACATGGGAGCCCAGGTAAAACAGTTTTTTACGCAAAAAGGAGATATAGGCCTCCACATTGTTGTCTGCGGCGTCGCTGTCTGCGCCCCACACCTTCACGATCAGCGTCTCCTTGGAGGTGATGGCCGTGCCGGCCATCATCAATATCTTCAGTATTTCAAACTCCTTATAGGCCAGATGCACCGTTTTTTCCCCGCAGGACAGGCGGTTGTCCGAAAGCCCCAGCGTCAAGTCGCCAAAGCCCAGCTCCTCGTGCACCATCTCGCCCGGGCGGCGGGTCAGCGCGCGCACACGCGCCAGCAGCTCCTCGGTGGCAAAGGGTTTGGTCATGTAGTCGTCGGCGCCGGTGTCCAGCCCCTGCACCTTGTCGGCCACCTCGTCCCGGGCCGTCAGCATCAAAATAGGCGTGGCGTTTTTCTCTTCGCGCAGGCGTTTGGCCACCGCAAGGCCCGACAGCCCCGGCAGCATCACATCCAGCACCATCACGTCATACTGCCCGCTTTGCGCATAGGCCAGCCCGTCGGCGCCGGTGTGCACCACGTCCACCAGATAGCGCTGCTCCTTCAATATCTGCCCCAGGGCTTTCGCCAGGCGTTTCTCATCTTCCACCACCAGTATCTTCATCGCCAACACCTCAAGGCCAGTATAGCACACATTTTACGTCTTTCTTTGTCACAACCATATATCCCCTGCCTTAAATGACCCTGAAATCGCTTTTTCGGACCCGTTTAAGTGCCGCGTGTGTAAAGCCTATGTTGATTCTATCGATGTGCCGGGCATGATGCAACGCTCACGGCCGGAAGTTTTGCTGCAACCAAAGGCCCCCTGCCCGCAATGCGGGCAGGGGGCCTTATTCTCGTTTCCCATTTCAGCCGGTGGGCCGGGCCGCCGCCCGCAGCTGGAGATGCAGCAGCACCCCCAACAGCAGCACCTGCACGCCGATGCCCACGCACAGGGCCCAGCAGGCCCCCACCATGCCCAAAAAGCGCACCATCGGCACCACGACAGCCGTGCACACCACGGCGCCCACCACGTTGGCCGCCAGCATTCGCCCGCGGCCCCGCAGCGCCACCAGCGTCGAGCTATAATAGCTTGCCAGTGCCATCAGCACCGACGCCAGCACCATGGGCGCCAGCAGGTAGCTGTAGGGCACGATCTCCTGCCCAAACACCAGGCCCAGCGCAAAGGCCCCCAGCACCTTGCACGCCAGCAAGATCAGCGCGCAGGCCGCCGCCAACACGGCGCTTACCCTGGCCACCAGCCGCCGCACGTCGGCGGCCCGCCCCTCGTTATACAGCTTGCTGGTTCGGGGCACCAGCACGCTCCATATCGGCCCGCAAAAAGTGGTGGTGATCACCGCGATCAGCGCAATAGAGGCATAGTAGCCATTTTCCCGGGCCGAGAAATTTTGCTCCACCGCATAGCGTGTTACAAAGTTGATATACGGGTTCACCAGCGTATACACCATCAGCGGCACACAGGCGAGCAGTATTGGCTTAACGGTGCCCGCATTGGCCTTCAGCACCAGTGTTTCGCTGCGGCGAATGACAGGAATATCGTAGCACACCACCACCAGCAGGTAGGCCGCCGACATGGCCACCACGCCCCACATCAGGTCGTGCACCCAGTACAGGCACAGCGCAAAGGCCACAAGGGGCACCACGCCTTTGGCCGAATAGGAAATGGCAATGGCGTCATAGCGCCGCGCCTTTTGAAAGGAGCCGAACAGCACGTCGGTAACCGATTCCAGCAGCTTGAAAAGCAGCACCATCACACAGCACAGCCGGGCATGGGCCGAAAACCCCATGAACGGCAGCACGGCGCAAAACAACACCACCGCCAGCACACTTGAGGCCAACCGCACGGCATAATAGTCGCCGTCGGTATACCGGTGCTCCACGTCGCTTATCTGGTAGTTACGCACGCCAAAACGTGATATGAACCCAAAAATATTACAAAAAGAAATGGCCAGCTGGTACACCGCCACCTCTTCAAAGCCCAGCGTATAGCGCACCACAATGGTGCTCAGCCATTGTAGTGCAAAATATACAAATGTGCCCGTTGTGTTCAGTGCCGTGTCTTTCGCCATCACGGGCACCCCGCGTTTTTCAGCCGGGGTCTTCTTCATCGCCTTCATTTGCCGCCGCTTTCTCTTTCATGGGAAAATTGATGCGCTCTTCTTCCACCACAAGAGGCCGCCGCATCACCCGTCGGTTCACCACCACCATGTATTCGCCCAGCAAGCCGATGAAAAACAGCTGGACGGCACCCAAAAAGAACATGCCGATCAGCATGGGGGCCATGCCGGCCACAAACCGGTCCCAGTAAATCAGCTTCAGCACCAGGTACACCAGCCCTGCAACAACGCTGCCCGTGCCGATGAAAAGCCCGCCAAAGGTGGCGATGCGCGGGCCAATGTTGGTGTAGGCGGTCAAGTTGAACATCGCCAAGTCGAACAGGCGCATAAAGCTGTTGTTGGTTTTGCCGGCGCGCCGGGCCTGCTGCACATACTCCACCTGCTTCATCTGGTAGCCATACTCGGCCACCAGCCCGCGAAACGAGGGCACCGGGTCTTTTATCTCTCGCAAAATGGCAACGAAGTCTTTGTCGTACAGGCCAAACCCGGTGAAGTGATGGATCTGTTTGATGCTGGAAAATTTGGAGATGAGGGAATAGTATAGCGAGCGCACCCCCCACATAACGGGGTTTTCCTTGCTGCCGGTTTTGATGCCGCACACCACCTTGGCCCCTTGCTCCCACTCTTTCACAAAGGTGGGGATCAGCTCGGGCGGCTCCTGAAAGTCGGACGCAAGGCAAATGCAGCAGTCCCCGTCAGACTGCAGCACACCGTAGAAAGTGGATGTCACAAAGTTGGCCACATTGAATATGGCCCGCACCTGCGGGTATTGTTCACACAGCTGCCGCAGTTTTTCCCGGGTTTTGTCGGAGGAACGGTTGTCGATGAACTGGATGGTATAGTCATACTGCGGCAGATGTTTTTCAAACTGCTCTATGATGGCCTCTGTCATCGGGACCACATTCTCTTCTTCGTTGCGGCAAGGCAATGCCACATAAACCCTCTTCCTGTCCAATCGATACGCCTCCCTCATTCCGTTTCCACCGGCCCGAAAACCAGCGCCGCGGCATCTGCATGGTGCGTGGCCACCGCGTCTTCCAACTGTGCAATGGCACCTTCCACATAGGCATTCAGGCCGTCGCTGCGGTCCATCTCGGTGTCCGCCTTGCTTTTCGCCTTTTGGTTTATGCCATATACGCGCATTATTTCCTCTTTCACGGCCAAGCTTTTCACAAAGCGGTCGGCCAGCGTCCAAAAATGGATCGGCGGCGCCGAACCCTCGCCCAGCACCCACATCAGCACAAAGAGCTCGTGCAGCGTGTACAGGTATTTGCGCGCCAATACGCGCGGCTGGCGCAAAAAATGGTCCCAGTTGCCTTTTGCGCGCACCCAGTGATAGTGCAGCACATCCTTCACCTGCAAAAACGCCGAGAGCGCCTGCCAGTTCGCGGCCACAAAGCCGGCGGGGTCCCACACATGGCGACTCAGCAGCGCCATCATCACCGCGTCGTTATCATCGCTGGCCAGCGGCTGCAGCGTAAGGGTGTGCAAAATGGCATCCACGCGGCCAAACATTACCTTGCGCGGCGCTGTTTTTGGCAATGCATGGCAAAAAAAATACACATCACAGTCGCTTTCTGTGCCGTTGAGCCCCATGGCATAGCCGGAAAGCGCGCCCCCAAAAAGAACCCGGAGGCCATGCTGCTGTTCCGCCTGTGCCGCCGCGCGGCCAATGTCCGCATACATCGGGTCATTGCCGGGCAGGTAGATGCCCTGCATGGGCACACCCCCTGTTCATCCTGTCAGGCCATATACACGGCCAGCGTCTCTTCTCCCACAAAATAGCGCATCACTTTCTGCGGTGTTTGCGCATTCGCCGCCTGCGGCAGCTGGGGCATTTGGCCGTCCCGGCACAGCAGGCAATGGCGCCGGGCCCCGGCCTGTGGCAGCGCGCTTCCATCCGTCATATCGCACAAAACCAGGTCGTATCCCCCGGCCGGCTGGCGCGCGGCGCGCGGCGGGGTTTGGGCGAAATACAGTGTGTCGCCCAGCGCCTGCCACTCGCCGGGCGACGCCGTATACGTCACCTCAAGGCCCAACAGCGCCAAAAACTGGCCCAAGGGCAACGCGTGCTTGCCTGCGCACAACACGCGGCATTGCCCCATCTGCATATCTTTGTGCTCGCGGTAGCGCGCGATGCCCGCCCCGCAGGCCAGCCGCAGCGCCAATGCATAAAAGGAGCGCTGCACCGCACAGCGGAAACGATAGAAATAGGGGTGCATCACCGGCCAGGGCATCTGCAGCATCGCATGGCTTTGCACGTAGGCCATCGCTTTTTCCAGCGCCGGCCGGTTCAAAAAAGCCTCATAGTCCTGCCGCGCCAGCTTCAGCGGCATCAGGTACGCGCCTTTCGACAGCAAAAATATCGCCCTGTGCTTGCCGCTCATCAGGTTGAAGTGCCCGGCGCTGTTCCACACCGCGCGTGGCGCGTTGCGGGAAAAGAAACCGGGGTCCAGGTCCCATTCGGTGCACATCTGCTCATACACCATGCGGCGGTTGTCCAATATGTTCTGCCGCCACCTGTCCGTTCTTTTAAAGTCCCCCGTGGCGCGCGCCGCCGGCACGCAATAATCCTCGATGTACCATTCCCCGTTCGCGTCGGGCTCGCCCTCAAAATAGCGGAACAGCTGCAGGTGCGGTGCCAAAAACGCCACGGGGATGTCTGCCCACAACGACGATGCTTTGTTTTTGGCGCGGTCCGTATACACAAAGGCGGTGGGGATCATCGCGGTCACGGTTTCGCCGTCCTCATCCACCACCCCGTGCGCCTGCCAGCGCGGCGCCAACTGCCCCGCCACGCCGGGCACCTGGCAGGGCAGCTGCAGCGTGTGGTCTATCACCGCATTATAAAGCTGCCGCAGCTGGGCGGGCAAGGCCTCATCGGCATACTGCAGCGGCGAATTATCGGGCGGCATGTAAACGATATGGCTGTAGCCTTCGCGCGTCAGCTCCTCCACAATGCCCTCGTGGTCGAATATGTTTTTGACGCACACCACCACCACACAGCCCGCTTTGTCCTTGATAGCTGCCGAGTTTGCGGCGTAAACCGGCAGCCCCAAATAGCTGCCCAGCTCGGCGGCGCGTTTGTCCAAAAAGGCGGCCAGGCTGCAAAAACCTGCCAGGTAGCGGTGCACCAAGGTGCCAAGATACGCCGCGCCATACAACACCACCGGGGTCTCACCGCTCCATATAAGCAAATCCTTCATTGGCCAATCTCTCCATCAGGCGGTCATCTTTTTGCCCAAAGTAAGCATACATCTCAAAAACACGTCCGTCTTCCACGCTCTGGCCAAAGCGCACCGCCAGGGCATACCCATGTTGGCGCAGCATCGTCTCGGCACCTTCGGCGGTGGCGTGTACGTCAATTGCCAGCCCGGTGCTGCACGCGCCGCCAAACGGCAACTGCCGGCCCACCACGATGTCGGCCTGTGGTGTCGCGGTATCCGGGTCCATCGCCACCGCTTCACACCGCATCAGTACGTTCGCCAACTGCGCAAACGGCTGCCAGGCGGCATCGGGCTCGCACAGCTGCACCTGGGCGCCCATGCGCAGCTGCTGCTGCGCCAGGCCCCACAGCCCCGTGCCCATCACACACACCCGTCGGCCTGCCATGGAAATATCCATCGCCCGCAAAAAGCGCAGCACGGCTTCGCAGCGTGTCTGGGTGGTGTTCTCCAGCCGGCTGGGCACCATGTAAAAAAAAGGATGTGCCACAGGCGCGGGAATGGCCCTGATGTCCCGCTCCCGCATATGCGCCAGCAGGGCGTTCAGCGCCGGCCGGTTCAGCCAGCTTTCATACGCCGCCTTGCCCATGCGGCAGGGCACATAGCGCACACCGCGTGTGTACAGAAACGCCGCCCGGTGAATGCCGTCCCTGACATGAAAATAGCCGGGCTCCGCCCATTGCACCACCACGGGAAACCGCTCGAAATATTCCCTGTCAATGTCGAAGGCCAGCGACAACTGCTGGTATATGTGCTGCCTCGAGGCCAACACCCTGCCGGCTTCGCCGGCGGGCACCTTGGCGGCACGCAAGCCCTGCACTTGAATTGAATAATCGATATAACGAGAAAAATCGACCTTTCCACGCGCTGAAAACCCTTCGAAAAGATCGGTTAAATACAGGGCCGTGCACAGCGGGATGCAGCTTTCGATATTCGCCTCATCAACAACGTACAAAAGGTCTACCGGCACGTTGGCCACCACGGTCTCCGCTTCGCTTGCCAGGTGGGCATGGTCCTCCCATTGCAGGCAGCCCTCTTCCGAGGGGCGGTTGTCGGCCTCCACCGGCGCCCCGGCAATCGTTCGGCCCTCGGTAATGGTGTCGTACAGCCGGTTGTTCACGTCGTTATCCCGTGTGCCTATCAGGCCCTTGTTGTATATGACGGTACGATACCCCTGGGCGAACAATTCTTCCGCCACCGCCTCGTGTTCGAACCTGTCGGGGATGGCCATCAGCACAAAAGCATCGGCATCGGCCGGCTGCACGCCCGGCGCGCACACCGGCACGCTGCAATAGCTGTTCAGGGCATCGGCCCGTCTGTCCAAAAACAGGCTCACGGTAAAGCCCTGCCGCTGTAACGCGTCACAGCAAATATGCCCCAGGTGCCCCGCCCCATATATGACCCATCGCTGATGCTTTTGTACCGTCTGGATCATGTCTGCCCGCCCTTCCCACTGAACAGTTGTATCGC
>JBFXKS010000058.1:0-8945 GCA_050173515.1 Oscillospiraceae bacterium
GTGGAGGTGTCGCCGTCGATGGTGATCTGGTTGAAGGTGCACACGATCTCGTCGCTCAGCGCCTTTTGCAGCAGGGCCGGGGCAATGGCCACGTCGGTGGTGATGAAGATGAGCATGGTGGCCATGTTGGGGTTGATCATGCCGCTGCCCTTACCGATGGCGCCCATGTGGCAGGTTTTGCCACCGATGGTGAATTCCAGCGCCATCTCTTTCAGGCGGGTGTCGGTGGTCATGATGGCCAGGCCAGCCTCGCTGCCGCCCGCGGGGCTGACGGCCTTCGCCAGCAGCGGCAACCCTTTTTCGAATGGCTCGATGGGCAGCGCCTGCCCGATGACGCCGGTGGAGGCGATGATGAAATCCTCGGGGGCAAGGCCGGTGGCCTCGGCGGCCAGCGCGCAACAGCGCCGGGCCAGCGCTTTGCCACCGGGGCTGCAGGTGTTGGCGTTGCCGCTGTTGCACAAAATGGCCCGGGCGCGCCCGTTGGCGATGTGCTGCTGCGTCACGGCGATGGGCGCGCCCTTCACCTTGTTCTGGGTGTACACCGAGGCCGCGGCGCATTCGGTGTCGCACACGATTAGCGCCAGGTCCGGCTTGCCGGTGCTGTGGCGGATGCCCGCGTGGATACCGCCGGCTTTGAACCCTTTGGCAGCGCACACGCCGCCGTCTATCTGCTTGGTTTTCATGGGCCTGTCCCCTTAAATGTTTTATGTGGTGAAACGCCTGTTTTTTGATTGTGTGATTTTACAGCAGTGTATCTTTGCAAGGCCGTCGTGCCGCTGCCCTGTGTGATGGGGCGCGCTTTGGCGGGCTTATAGCTTCAGCCCGGCGGTCTCCTCGCGCCCCAGCATCAGGTTCATGCACTGGGTGGCCGCGCCGGCGGCGCCTTTGCCCAGGTTATCGAAGCGTGCAGCCAGCAGCACTTGCTGCGCGTTGCCCAGCACGAAGATCTCCAGGTCGTCGCGCCCGGAAAGGGCGTTGGCGGCCAGCATCCCGTCGGTGGGCGCGTCGCCGGCCGGGTGCACCGTGATGAGGCGCTCATCGGCGTAGTAAGTTCGGTAGAAATCGGCCAGCCGCTCGAGGCTTTGCCAGCCGCGCGCCACCGCATCCATGGGCACCGGCACCGTCACCAGCATGCCGCTGTAGTAGTCGGCCACAATGGGGCAGAACAGCGGCGGGGCGGCCAGCTGTGCCACCGTCTGCATCTCGGGCAGGTGCTTGTGGGCCAATGCCAGGCCATATTGCCGCGGCGCGTCATACTTGCCACTTCGCTCGGCGCCTTCGTACTCGGCGATCATCTGCTTGCCGCCGCCGGAGTAGCCGGTGAGCGAGTGGCAGCACAGCGTGCTGGCTGCCGGCAGGATGCCACCCGCCACCAGCGGCGCCACCAGCGCCAGAAAGCCGGTGGCATGGCACCCAGGCACCGCCACGCGTGTGGCGGTGGCAATGCGGCTTCGTCGGGCCTCCAGCTCTGCAAAGCCGTACACCCAGCCGGGGTTTGTGCGGTGGGCGGTGCTGGCGTCAATGATTTTTGCCGTGGGTGGGGCCGCGGCGGCAATCTCGCGGGCGGCGGCGTCCGGCAGGCACAAAATGGAGAGGTCGGCCGCGGCCATCGCCTCCAGCCGGGCGTGTAGCACCTTGCGGTGCGCCTCGTCCAGCTGCGTCAGGGTAATGTCGCCCTGCGTGGCCAGCCGCTGCCAGATCTGCAGGCCGGTGGTGCCGGCCGCGCCGTCTATATAAACCTTATATGTGGTGGGCACCGCGCTCCCGTCCTTTCCGCTTTCAAAAAGTGATCCAGTCTCATTATATGCATAAAAATCCAATAAATCAAGCAAATGATGAATATTTATTAAAATGATTGAGATTTTGCCCTACTTCTGCCCAAAAACTATGCAAGTCCCCAGCAAAAGTGCACCGGGGACTGCGTAGGCCGTAAAAAAACGATGCCTTATTTGCGGATGAAGCCGTTGCGAAGGTGGCGCACATCGTTCACCGTCACGAGGGTAGATGGGCACACCTGGCGGATGGCTGCGATGGCCTCCGGCACGCACTTGCGCTTTAAAAAGATCATCAGGATGTCCACCCGGTGGCCCTCCATGCCCTCGCCCTGCACGATGGTGACGCCGAAGCCACGCTCGCGCAGCAGCCGGCTCAAGTCATCCTTTTTGTCCTCGTCCACCACCGCCTGGATGCTGGCCGTGCCGATGGCCAGCTTGTTTTCCAGCGTGATGCCCAAAAAGGTGCCGCAGGAGAACGCCAGGCAGTACACCAGCACCTTTATCGGGTCCTCGGTCACGGTGCTGAGCACATTGCTGATGACCACCAGCCAGATGAGCATCTCGAAAAACCCGATGACGGCCCCTTTCACGCGCTCGCCCCGGTTCACCAGCACATAGCGCAGCGTGGAGAGGGACACCTCCACCAGCTTGGCAAAGAAAATCGCAAAATAGACCCACATAAAACACACCACCCATTCGCGCCCCAGCAAAAACGATAAGGCGAAGCTGAACAAAGCCCACTCCACCCTCACTATACGCCCAGCGAAATGAAAATACAAGACGGGAATCGTTAATATTATTGGCATCGAGCTGTGGAGTACAAGCACTCGCGTGTATCAAGAATGCATTACAAAATAAATGCATGTATACGATGAATATGATGAGAAGACAAGTTGTATGATCATTATAGTCGCGATAAATGACAAGATATATCAATTTGATTAAATTGACAATAGAGAGTATACACTCAACGGCGCTTGGATACCGGGCAGAGTGCCCTCTGGGGCAACAGCGGCGCAGAGGCCAACTTTATGTGCCCAGTTTGTGGTATCGGCAAAGCCGTAAGGCTGGCCGCACGGGGGTGAAGCACAGTCAGAAGAAAATTTGCGGCAGTCTTCGAAGCGCGTGTCGATGGCCCGGGCGGCCCTGCCCGGGGCCAGCACGCAAACGAAGACCATGCAATCTTGGTGTGTGGCGCGCGGGTTCACGCTCACGGCAAGTAGGCCGGGTGCTGTATCGTTTGGCGTTTGCGCCGTGCCGAGAGGCTGGGCCGGCCGGGAGGCTGGGCCGACCGGGAGGTGCTCGCTTTTTCACTGAGGAACGGTACCTATGCGTGAATAATACACAAATAAAAACGACATCAGAGAAAATAACAGAAGAAATAATGGAATCATAAATCATATGTGCTTGGTAGGCTGCTTGGGTGTTTTAAATTTAAAAATGACAATTGGAAGCGGATTATTCACCTGTTTTCCCTTGCTCCGACCCAAAGTGCGCTAATTTGCGCATGCGGCCTGCTATGATAACGGAGGTCTTGGGCTTCGGCTTGGTGCCGCATCCCAAATCGGGTATAATAAGTATCAGGTGACAAATCAAAATCTGCAAAATAAAGCATTAGGAGTGTTGCACCATGGAAGCAAAACGTGAAAAGCAAGGCTTTGGCTGGGGCTGGCTCATCATCGGCATTCTGTTCATCATCACAGCCGTTCTTGCATTTTACGACCCCGCGGCCAACCTGGAGGCATTTGCCATCGTGTTCGCCATCATGGCCATCGTGCACGGCATTTGGCTGCTGGCGCTCAGCGGCTATGGCGGCCTGCGCATCCTGTTTGGCATTCTGGATATCCTTGCGGGTGTGTTCATGCTGTTCAACATCGGGTTATCCCTCATTGCGCTGCCCTTTGTGTTTGCCATCTGGTTCATCATCGATTCCGTTTTCCGCCTTTTGAATCTGGGCTGGACAAAAGCACTGGGCACCGGCTATTTCTGGCTGTCGCTCATCCTGAATGTGCTGGGCGTCATCGTGGGCATTTTGCTGCTGTTCAGCCCCGTCACCGCGGCGCTCACCCTCTCGTTCCTGGTGGGTTTCTACCTCATGATGGTTGGCGTCGAGTGCATTGTGGTGGCGTTCGCCTAGTTTCTCCTATAGGTTTCTAAAAGCCCATCCGCGCGGATGGGCTTTTGCTGTGCAGGCTTACCAAGCGTTTGGTATCCCATTGACGCCGACGGGCCTGGGTGCTATGCTTGATACATAGGCAGGAAATAATGGCGCCACGCGGGAAAGAGGGATTTCGGGTGCCGGAATGGGTACAGAATTTCTATAATACGCTCTACAGCCGCCCCATGCTGCGCCTGTCCGGCTACGAGATGCGGCACGGCCTGCCCGGGGAGCTGCTGGCCTATCTCAACTATGGCGGCGCCACCAACAGCGCGAAGGACGCCTTGGCCGAGGGCATGCTGGCCCTGGCGCTGGACCGCGGGCAGCTGCGGGCTGGCCAGCCGGTGGTGGAGGCGGCCAGCGGCACTTTTGCGGTGGCGCTGGCCATCGCGGCAGCGCACAGCGGCCACCCGGTGCACCTGGTGATGCCCGGCACCGTGACGCCCGACCGTCAGCGCGCCCTGATGGACCTGGGGGCCCAGGTGGTGCTTACCAACTATGTGTACGGCCGCGCCGGCACCTTGAAACGCGCCCAGCAGCTGGCCGAAGAGGTGGGCGGCTATTTCCTGAACTATTTTTCCAACGACGACAACCCGGAGTACCACCGCCGGGTCACCGGGCCTGCCATTTTGAAGGCCGTGGGCGGCGAAGTGGCCGCCGTGGTGGCCGGCGTGGGCAGCGGGGGCACCATCACCGGCGTGGGCGAGTACCTGAAGGCATGGGCCGGCAATGTGTGGACGGTGGCGGTGCAGCCATTCGAGAGCCAAAGCCTCACCGGCGGGTTTTCCGGCCGGCACAGCATTGCGGGCATCGGCCCCGGCTTTGTGCCGGACAACTATAACCCCTACATCGTGGACGAAGTCGTCAGCATCACCAGCGGCGACGCCGCGGCGGCGGCGCGGGAGGTGCTGCTGACCGACGCCGTGCCGGCCAGCCTCTCCTGTGGGGCGGTGCTGTGTGCTGCGCGGGAGATCAAAAAGCGGCAGGAGGGCCGCGTGGTGTGCATCTTCAACGGCATGACGGTTTACGAGTAGCGACAAAAGCGTTATAAAAAAGCCAGGGTATATGCCCTGGCTTTTTTTAACGGTGCCTCATCGGCAAAACTTTTCGATATAGGCCTCCAGCGCCTTGGCGATGGTCTCATGCGCGGCCTCTGGGCCCTGCTCGTCGTCCACCACAGTGTCCTTTTTTTCCAGGCTTTTGTACACCGAAAAAAAGTGCCGCATCTCGCTGATCACATGGGCGGGCAGCTCGTCGATGTGCTTGTAGGTGTTGTAGGTGGGGTCCTCGAAGGGGATGGCGATGATCTTCTCGTCCATCTTGCCCTGGTCCATCATCGTGATCATGCCAATGGGATAGCAGCGCACCAGGCTCAAGGGGTGGATGCACTCGCTGCACAGCACCAGCACGTCCAGCGGGTCGCCGTCGTCGGCGTAGGTGCGTGGGATAAAGCCATAGTTGGCCGGGTAGTGGGTGGAGGTGTACAGGATGCGGTCCAATATGATGCAGCCGGTCTCTTTGTCCAGCTCGTATTTGTTTTTGGAGCCCTTCTCGATCTCGATCACCGCCACAAAATCGTGCGGGTGAACGCGGGCGGGGTTCATGTCGTGCCAGATGTTGGACATGGGTGTGATGCTCCTTTGTGCATTTATCGAGGTTTCTGCGCCTGTGGGGCGGGCGCCTGCCCGGGCTGCGCCTGCTGTTGGCCGCAGGGCAGGCCGGTGTAGTAGTCGTTGTTGCCAAAAATAGCCGCCAGCTTCATCGCGTCCATCTCGCCCAGCCAATAGCGCATGGCCGCCGTCAGGCACAGCGCGCCGGTCTGCTCGGCCACGGCCAGCACCTCGTTCAGGGTCAGCGTCATGCCTTCGCCCGTAGAGGGGTTCGTCCATTTTTCCAACAGTGGCTTCAGCGGCTTGGCCGGCTGCACGATGCTGCTCATCGCGCCTTTGAACTTGCCCTTTGGCTCGAAAAGGCGCACCAAAAGGCGCTTGAAGCCGGTTTTGGAGATCAACTGCCGGCGGATGGACAGGTTGTGGTGGAAGGTGTCGGCCAACACCACCAGCGGCACATCCACGTCATACACCATGGCGATGGTGTCGTGCAGCAGCGTGGCCACCTGGCCCAGGTCTTCGGTCACCAGCACCGGGGTGCCCGCGTGCAGCGGCACCTGGTAGCTCTTGAAATCCCGGTGGTACAGCGTGGAGTCCAACGCGGCCTCCAGCCGCCGATGCCCGTTTTTGCCGGCGTAGGGTGCGCCCTGCGCCGTGTTGGCCACCACATAGGGGTGCAGCGTGCAGTCGGTGGTGTAGTGGGTGATGAACCCCAGCGCATAGCTTTGCTGCACCGGGGTGGCCGCGTTCTCCACCAGTGCCAAAAGGAACGCGCCGGTGCGCTCGCGGTGCATACGCTTGGCCAGCACCGAGAGGTCCGGCTTGCGTTTGCTTTTCCAGCCCTGGTAAAAGGTGAGTGGGTCGGGGCCGTTGGTGCCGGCGATGAAGGCCGGGTGGCTGGCCACGGTGTGGCCGCTGCGCGTCAGCGCCTGCAGGCCCGTGTGGGCATGGGTGTAACACTCTGGCATCCCGGTCCCTCCTTCCCGGCTTGGTTTTGATATCCCTCAAAAGCCATGGCGTCGCATGCCGCAGAACCGCTGTTTGGGCGGCCTGCCGTGCCATAAGTGCACGTTGTGCCGTAAAAAATGCGAAAAAGTCGAAGCCGTGGGGCCCAACCAAATAAGTCTAGCATGTATAAGGGAAAAAGGCAAGCAAAAGCCGGCGCTGCCCACGGCTCATGTGCGCCAGGCTAGCCTGGCGCACATAGTCCGAATCCGTTTTTGCGCGGGGCACTTCACCTGTCCGTTTTGTGGCAAGCACCCGGCATTCCACCAAGGAGTGCTGTGCATTTGCGCCGCACGGCCGGGCATACTGCCCGGCGCCAGGCACATGGCATTCGAAGTCACAATGCCTAATAGAGGTTCTCCATCTTCACCGGGCAGCAGGTGAGGTCCAGCCAGCCCTTTTCCAGCAGCTGCATCTGTGCGGCCTCCATGTCGTAGTCGTCCGGCACCTGCAAGGTCAGGCGTTTGCCGCCTTTGCTGCGGTACACGTGCACCACGATCACCGGCCCGGTCAGGCGGTCGTCCCACTCGGCCTGTTTGTCCCCGGCCTTGAAGCCGTCCACCAGAAATTTCACCCGGTTGGCCTCGGCCACCCGCAGCCGGTCGTCTTGCCCAATGTATCGAATACGCATCACATAAAACTCCTTTCGCAATGGTTGTCAGGGTTCAGCTGGGTTTCACATCGCTGTTTTGCGCCGCGTAGTGCGCATGCACGGCCGCGGCGGCTGTGCGATTCACGCCGGGCGCGGCGGCCAGCGCGGCCTCATCGGCCTGCGAGATGGCCTTGATGGTCTTGAAGTGGGCCATCAGGGCCTTGGCGGTGGCGGGGCCCACGCCGGGAATGCCGGTGAGGCTGGAGGAGAACGCCCGCCCTTTGGCGGCCCGGCGCTGGTAGTCCAGCGCAAAGCGGTGGGTCTCGTCCTGTATCGCCGTGACGAAGGTGAAGGGCCCGCGATGCATGGCCAGCGCGATCTCGCTGCCGTCTGGCGCCACGATGGCCCGGGTGCGGTGGCGGTCGTCCTTCACCATGCCAAACACCGGCACGTCGCCAAGGCCTGTTTCGGCCAGGGTCTTGGCCCCCACCGACACCTGCCCGCGCCCGCCGTCCAGTAAAATCAGGTCCGGCTTTTGGCCGAACTGGCCCTTGGCGCCGCCGTCGTACTCGGCTGCCCGGCGCAGCAGCGCCTCGGCCATGCTGGCGTAGTCGTCGGTGCCCGGCACCGTTTTCATTTTGAAGCGGCGGTAGCCCGCCTTTTTGGGCTTGCCGCGCTCGAACACCACCATGCCGCACACGCTGGTGTCGTCGCCCCAGTTGGAGATATCATAGCTCTCGATGAGCTGTGGCGGCGCAGAAAGGCCCAAAAGGCCCGCCAGCTCGTCCAGCGTTTTGTCCTCGCGGCGGGTGCGCCCGCTCTCGCGCGCCAGGCGCTCCACGGCGTTCACATAGGCCGTTTGCACCAGCCGGGCGTTGTCGCCCCGCTCGGGCGTGTAGATGCGCACCTTGCTGCCGCGGCGTTCGCTTAAAAGCTGTGCCAGCAGCGGCTGGCCGGGCAGCGGCGCGTCCACTGCGATGGTCTTCGGGATCTCCTCGCTCTCGTCCAGGTAGTACCGGGGCAAAAACTCCTCCCGCAGTGCGTCGGTGGTGTTGGTGTCGTGGAACACGAACTCCCGCTTGTCGGAAAGGCGCCCTTCGCGGAAGCGCAAAATGGCGGCGCAGGCGGCCCCGGCGCCCTTTGCAAAGGCGATGACATCCTGGTCGCGCTCGCCTTTCTGTATCACTGTCTGGCCCTCGTCCAGCTTTTCTATGGCGGAGATCTGATCGCGCAGCAGCGCCGCCCGCTCGAACTCCATATCTTCTGCGGCCTGGGCCATTTTCGCACGCATCTCGCGCAGCATCTCGCCACGGTCCTGCCGTATCATGCGCACGGCCCGCTCGATGCTCTCGGCGTAGTCCGCCTGTGGTATCTTCCCGGTGCACACGGCCATGCACTTGCCGATGTGGGCGTACAGGCAGGGCCGCTGCTTGCCAAAATCCTGTGGGAAGCGGCGGGTGCAGCGGGGCAGCAGAAAGGCGTCGCACACCGTCTGCACCATCTGGTTCACCGCAAAGCCGGAAAGATACGGCCCCAGCCAGGTGGCGTCGTCGTCGGCGCGCTGCTTTTCAGCGGTGATGCGCGGCCACGGCCCGCTGGTCACCTTGATGTAGCGGTAGCCCTTGTCGTCCTTCAGCATGATGTTATACTTCGGACGGTGTGTTTTTATCTGGCTGCACTCCAGCACTAGCGCCTCGTATTCGCTGCCGGTCACGATCACGTCAAAGTCGTCGGCCGCTTCGATCATGCGGCTCACTTTGTCGTCGTGGGGCACGCCCTCGCGAAAATACTGCGCCACACGGGTG
>JBFXKS010000059.1:0-8944 GCA_050173515.1 Oscillospiraceae bacterium
TTGCATGGTAAAGCATCTTTTGGTATAATATAAGGAATAATATGCGGCCACGCGTCGTCCGCCGGCCCACAGGGAGGACCTATGCCGACCATCAGTGTCATCACGCCTGTTTACAACAGCGCAGAAAACCTGCCGGCCTGCCTGGACAGCCTGCTGGGGCAGCTGCACCGGGACATCGAGATCATTTTGGTAGATGATGGCAGCGCCGACGCGTGCGCCGCCCTGTGTGACGCATACGCAGAAAAGGACACGCGCATCCACGTGATACACCAGGCGCATGCGGGCGTGGCCGCGGCCCGGAACACCGGGCTGGCGGCGGCCAAAGGGCAGTGCATCAGCTTTGTGGACAGCGACGACATCGTGGCGCCCGACTTTTTGGAGACCCTTGTGGCCCATCTGGAAGCGAGCGGGGCGGACATCGCGCTGTGCAGCTATGACTGGATAGACGAGACCGGCCAGCCCGTGGGCCACAGCGAGCCGGTGCTGGAAGGTGTGCTGGACAGCGACAACGCCCTGACAAAGCTTTTCTTCTTCGACATCTCAAAGCCGGCCACCGCGTTCACCTCGCTGTGCAACAAGCTGTACCGCGCCGAGGTGTTCGGCTGTGTGCGCTTCCCCGATGGGCGTGTGTATGAGGATTATGCCGTGATGTACCGGCTATTTTCCACCGCGCGTGTGGCGGTGGTGGGCGCGGTGCTGTACCACCGGCGGCGGCACCCGGGCGCGGTGCTGAGCCAGGGTGCGCCCGGCCTGTTTTACGACAAGCTGGCGGCCGACAGCGAGCTGGTGCGCTTTGCCATGCAGGACGAGTATGTGTACCTGCTGCCCCACGCACTGCAAACCTTTTGGGCCACCTTTGTGCGCAACGCACAGGCCTATCTGTCCCCGCTGCCCGAGGACCGCCCGCGCGCACGCGAAACGCGCAAGCTGCTGCGGCAATACCTGCCGATGGTTTCCCGGCACACCACGCTGCCTGCGGCCGAGCGGCGGCGGATGTGGACTTTCGCCTATATGCCCTGGCTGGCAAAGGCCGACTGACGCCAGCTTTTTGCCTTTTGATCGAACCCCACAAGCGCCGCGCGCCCGGCGCTTTTTTTCTGGCATGCGGGCACCCGTGCACCGCCCGCACGGGGCCCCTGTGCCCGGCTGGCCGGTTTATGGTATAATGGGTGCACAGATTTTGCCATTTGGGGGAAAGGGGGCGTGCGGCATGGCGATGTTTCCGTTTTTGCCGGCCCATGGCGATGGGCCCTGTGTCAGCGTCGTGAGCCTCTTGCCACAGGACGAGGCGGACCTTTTGGCCACGGCACAGGCCCTCTCTGCGCAGACCTTTCCTTTTTTCGAGTGGCGCGTGGTGCACGCCGCCGGCCCCTGCCCCGCCGCGCTGGGCACGCTGGCCGCGCAGGACGCCCGTGTGCGGGCAGTGGCTGCGCGCGAAGGCGGCGCCACACTGTGGGACACCGGCGCGCAGGATGCCGCCGCCGAGATGCTGATTTTTTTGCGGGCGGGCGATGTGCCCGCGCCCGCCTTTTTGGAAACCCTGTTCTGGGGCCTCGCCTTCAATACCGGGGCCGCCTTTTGCTGCTGCGAGCCCCTGGTGGGCGAATCATTCTCGCCGGAGGGGCTGCGCCGCGGCACAGGCCTGCCACAGGCTTTTGCCGTGGGCAAAAGCGCCTATTTTGAGGCCGGCGGCCTGGGCCGCGCGGGCAACGCCGCCGACCGATGGCTTTTCTTCCTGCGGCTTTGTGCCGGTGGGGCCGGGCCGGTGCTGGTGGGCGAGGCGCTGCTGGCACCGGGCAAAGACGCCCCAGCCGCGCCCGCCGCAAAAGGCACACCGAATGACCGCGCGCTGGCCGAGGCGCTGGCGGCCCTGCCGGAAACGCTGCCGGTGGCCGCCTACCCCGGCAGCGTGACACCGGGCAGCTATCTTGAGCCGCAGGCGCTGGATTTTGCCGGGAGGGTGCGCAAAAAGCACGATAAAATCAACCTGGTGATGATGATCCCGTGGATGGTGATGGGCGGGGCGGACAGCTTCAACCTAAGCCTGCTGGCCGGGCTGGACAAAACCCGCTACACCGTCAGCATCCTCACCACCTCGCCCGCCCAGCACCTGTGGCAGCCCCGCTTTGCCCAGGTGACACACGATATTTTGAACCTGCCCGCCTTTTTGGCCCCAGACCACTATGCGCCGTTTTTGAGCTACTATCTGGCCGCGCGCGAGGCGGATATTTTGCTTATCTCAAACGCCACCTCCGGCTATTACCTGACGCCGTGGCTGCGCTGCCATTTCCCGCAGCTGTCGGTGGCGGACTATATCCACATGCCGGTGTGGGGCTTTCGCCGGGGCGGCCACGCGCGCACCTCCGGCTATTTTGGCGCCGTGCTGGACAAGACCTACACCTGCAGCCAAAAAGCGCGCGCCGAGATGATCGAGGCCTTCCACCGGGCGCCAGAATCGATCGAGGCGGTGTACATCGGGGTGGACCATGGGCACTTTGCCCCGCAAAACGGCGCCGAAATGGACGTGCGCCGGCAGCTGGGCATCGACGCCGCGCGCCCCCTGGTGCTGTTCCCCTGCCGCTTCACCGCGCAGAAGCGCCCGTTTTTGATGCTGGAAGTGGCCCGCGAGATGGCGCGGCGCGGCAGCGACGCCGCCTTTGTGGCCGTGGGCGACGGGCCGGACGACGCGGGCATGCGCGCCTTCTGCGCGCGCGAAGGCCTTGGCGGCACCGTTTACTTTGCGGGGCCGCAGGCAGACGTGCGCCCCTACTACGCCGCCGCTGCCGTCACGCTGATCTGCTCCGGGTTCGAGGGGCTGTCCCTGACGGCGTATGAGTCGCTGGCCATGGGCACCCCAGTGCTGACCAGCGACGTGGGCGGCCAGGGCGAGCTGGTGGACGACACCTGTGGCCTGCTGGTACCGCTGGACGCCGAGCTGGGCGCCGACGCGCTGGACGCGGGCCGCCACACGCCGCGGGAGCCCGCCCTTTACGCCGACGCACTGCAGCGCCTGCTGGCCGACGAGGCCGCCCTGCGGCGCATGGGCGAAAACGGCCGGGCACGCATCGAGGCGGGCTTTTCCATTGCCGCCATGGTGGAGAAGATGGACGCCGAGTTCACCCGGCTGCGCGGCGAGGCGGCCGCGGCAGAGCGCGCCGCGCTGGTGGAAAAGCTGCGGGCGCTGCCGGGGCTAAACGCCGAGTGGGTGACGCTTTTTGTGGAGCAGCTGAAGCTGGGCATCACAAAGCTGGCGCTGGAAAAGCGCACGGACGCAGAGATCCACCGGCTGAACCAGCGGGCAGACAAGGCCGAGCACGCGCTGGCGGGCATCCGCGCGATGCGCAGCTTCAAGCTGGCAAACAGCTACCAGCGCCTGCGCCAGCTGTTTGGCCGCAGGAAATCAGATTCCATGCCCGGAGGCGACGATGACCTTTGACATTGTGATCGTGAGCTACCACAGCGAGCGGTGGCTGCCGGGCTGCATTGCGGTGCTGGCGGCCGCCCGCTTTGATTTGCAGCGATTGCACATCACAGTGGTGGACAACGCCTCGGGCACAGAATGCGTGCAGGCGCTGCGCCGGCTGGCGGCAGCATACCCACAGTTTGGCAGTTTCCGCCTGATAGAAAACGCCAAAAACGAGGGCTTTGGCCGCGCGTGCAACCGCGGGGCCAAAGCGGGCAGCGCGCCTTGGTTATTCTTTTTGAACCCGGACTGCGAGGTGGCGCCGGACCTGTTTTCACAGCTGGAGCGCGGCATCGCCCGGCACGCCGAGGCCGGCGGCTTCGAGTGCCGCCAGCTGCCTTACGAGCAGAGCCACCACGTCGACCCCTGCACCCTGCACACCCCGTGGGCCAGCGGCGCCGCCATGGTGGTGGCCCGCCGGGTGTTCGATGCGGTGGGCGGCTTCGACAAGCACCTGTTCATGTACTGCGAGGACGTGGACCTCTCCTGGCGCATCCGCGCGGCCGGGCACCCGCTGGTGTTCCTGCCACAGGCGGTGGTGGTGCACCATGTGCTGCACCGCGAGGACGACGCCGCCAGCGAGCGGCGGGAGTATGTGTGCACCGCGCTGGGGCGGCTGCTGCTGAGCTACAAGTATGGCGTGGCCTGGCACGGCAACCGGCGCTACCTTGCCACGCTGCGGCATCCCCGGCACTTTGAAGGCGTGCGGCGCCTGCTGCTGAAAAACTACCTGAAGCATTTTGTGCAGCTGTGGCCCTTCTGGCTCTGGCGCTGGGGGCATCGGCGCGCCTTCCGGGTGGCCGAGCCGCAGCTGGCCCTTGAGGGCTTTGCGCCCGAGCGCGGGCGCGCCGTGCTGGAAAAGCGGGTGACAAACGGGCCGCGCATCAGCGTGGTGATACGCACCCACAGGCGGCCCGCCGTGCTGCGCGGGGCGCTGCAGAGCCTGGCCAACCAGACCTATGCGCCACACGAGGTGATCGTGGTGGAGGACGGCGAGGCGACGAGCGGCGAGGTGGTGGCCGAGTTTGCCACGCTGCCCATTTGCTACCACGCCACCGGGCAGAACGTGGGCCGCGGCCGCGCGGGCAACCTCGGCCTTGAGATGGCCAGCGGCGAATACCTGAACTTTTTGGACGACGACGACGCCTTCTACCCGGACCATCTGGAGCTGATGGCCGAGCGGGCCATGGCCCACCCCGAGGCCGACCTCATTTTGGGCCGGGCCATGGTGATGCAGGTGGAGGTGGAGAGCCACGAGCCCTACCGCTACACCGTGAAGGACCTGCAGCTGTTCCGCTTCGACCGCATCGACCTGTTCACCATGTGCCAGACCTGCCAGGTCCCCATCCAGACGGGGCTGTTCAAAAAAAGCCTGTTCGAGGCGTGCGGCGGCCTGGCCGAGCACCATGACGGCTATGAGGACTGGGCCATGTGGCTGCGTTTTTTGAAGCGGGCGGTGCGCATCGACCCCATCCACGTAGACATCCATCGGGCCACATCGGTGTTTTTGATACCCGCAGGCCGGCGCGACGCCACCGAGCGGGCCAGCTACTACCACGACGGCTACGAGGCGCTGGTGGGCGATGATGCCTTCCGGTTCGAGGTGAGCCTGGCCGAGATGCGCCAGTTTTACGACGGTTTTGTGGCCGACATGGCCGCGGTGCGCAACGCCGGGCTGGACAAACTGGACGAATACCTGCGCTACCAGGCGCGGCGTGACGAGGACCGCCACAGTTAGGTATTGTAAGCTTTGGAGGCACCCATGCAGCTTGACGTTTTGCTCTACAGCACGGCCGGCGACAAGGCGTTCGGCCCGTGTTTGGCTGCGCTGCGCGCGGCGGGCGAGGGCGTCACGTTTGGGCGGGTGGCGCTGGTGGGTACCGCCGGGCAAGGCGCGGCCGCGGCCGGCTTTGCCGATGTGCACCATTACGCGGCAAAGCCGGGGCGCGAAGCGCGCGGGCTGGCCCGCGCCGCGGCCGCGGCTGGGGCCCCCTGGCTGCTGGTGATGGACGCGGGTTTTCAAGTCTTGGCAGATTTTTTTGAGGCGATAGAAGCCGGCCTCACGCGCTGGCCGGCGGCCGGCGGCTTTGAATGCCGCCAGCTGCCATGGGAAACGCAGCAGCTGGTGGACCCGGTGGGCCTGGAATTGCCCTGTCTCTGTGGCGGGGCCGTGCTGCTGCGGCGGGCAGCGCTGCCCGTCGGCGGGCTGGACGGGCGCCTGCCGCTGAAGGCGGCGCTGCAGGACCTGTCCTTCCGCATGCGTGCGGAAGACCAGCGGCTGTACTGGCTGGCCGGTGCCGTGGTCACGGCACCTGATGCCGCCGAGATGGGCCTTGAGCACTACACGCAGGCGGCGCTGGGCCGGCTGCTGCTCAGCTATAAATACCGGCTGCCGGGTGGGGCGGCCGCCGCGCGCAAGCAGTACCGCGAAACGCTGAAACGCCCGCGGCACTTTGCCGGGGTGCGCAAGGCGCTGCTGCGGCAATACCTGCTGCACTGGCCGCGGGGCCTGGGCCTGCTTTTTAGCCGTTCAGCCACACGCGCCGCCAGCCTGCTGGCGGAAAAAGCGCTGGCCGAACCGCCGCGGGGGCTCCAGCCGCTGGCGGCGCCGGTGCCAAGCGGGCCGCGCATCAGCGTGGTGATACGCACCCACAAACGCACCCACCAGCTGCGCTGTGCCCTGCAAAGCGTGGCCAACCAGACCTACACCAACATCGAGGTGGTGGTGGTGGAGGACGGCGAGGCCGACAGCCAAAGCATGATCGAGGCCGAATTCCCGCAGCTGGACGTGCGCTACCACGCCACCGGGCAGAACGTGGGGCGCAGCCGCGCGGGCAACATCGGGCTTCAGATGGCCGGCGGCGAATACCTGAACCTCCTGGACGATGACGACCTTTTCTACCCGGACCACCTGGAGCGGGTGGCCGCCGAGGCCGTGGCCCACCCCGAGGCCGACCTCATCACCTGCAACGCGATGGCCATGTATGTCGAGGCGGCCGACAAGGCGCCCTGCGGCGCCAACGTCGAGCGGTATGAGGCCATCCATATCGACCGGCTGGACCTTTTTATGATGGCGCAGCGCTGCCAGGTGCATGTGTCCGGCGTGGTGTTCAAAAAAGAGCTGTACCGCCAATGTGGCGGCTTTGACGAGGCCATGCCCGCCCACGAGGACTGGGCGCTGTGGCTGCGGTATTTTGCGGTCGGCCGGCGCATCCATCCACAGCAGGTGGACATCGCCCGGGCCACCACCGTGTATGTGCTGCCCGCCAGCGAGGCCGAGCGCAACGCAAAGCTGGCGCAGTACCACCGGTACGACACGGCCTTTTTCGGCGATGAACGCCTGCGCTTCACCGTGGGTTTGGCCGACATGCGCCGCTTTTACGACGGGCTCATTGCCGACATGCTGCATCTGCGCGCCTTGGGGCCCGAGGCGCTGGACGCCTACCTTGAAGCACAGCTGCACCGGAACGATGCGCCCGAGGACTGATTTATGGAGGACACCATGCCCAAAGCACCCGGCCCGAACGACTTTTACTACCGCTACACCGAAGGCTTGGTGGACGAGCAGCGCCTGCTGCGCCACCAGCGCGATTTGTGGGTGGCCCAATTAAAGGCGGAGTACGCCGATATCAACGCGCGCTGCCACGACCACGAGGCCCACATCGCGCGGCTGACCGGCGCGCTGGACGAGATGCAAAGCTCCTTCGCGTGGAAGCTGACCTGGCCGCTGCGCTATGTGGCCTCGCGCTTTGGCAAAAAGGGCGGCGAGGCACCCGGGGCCGGCGGCGCCCCAGCGGCCACGGCGGACGCGGCCGTAGACGCGCCGTTGGTGTTGACCCCGCCACTGCCCGCCGAAGGCGAAAGCCTGCCGACGCTGGACGCCTCGGTCTCCTTCATCATCCCGGTGTACAACGGCGGCGAGGCCTTGGCGCAATTGTTGCCGGTGTTGCGCGCCCAGCGGGGTTTTGCGGCCACAGAGGTCGTGGTGGTGGACTCCGGCAGCACGGACGGCAGCCTGGAATGCTGCGCCGAACACGGCGCCGTGGTGGTGCAGATCCCCAACGCGGCCTTCACCCATGCCCACGCCCGGAACCTGGCCGCCGAAAAGGCTGGCGGGGACCTTTTGGTCTTCCTGACGCAGGACGCCCTGCCCACCGGCAGCTGGTGGGCGCGGCGGCTGGTGCAGCCGCTGGTGGACGGCGTGGCCGAGGCCGCCTCCTGCCGGGAGATACCGCGCGAAGGCGCAGGGCTGTACGCGCGGGCGGGCATCTGGCACCACCAGCGGTTTTTGGGCATAGACGGCCGCGACCGCATCGCGACGTGGCCGGGCGAAGACGACCCCGTAGCCATACGCCAGAACGCCGGGCTGAACAGCGTGGCCACCGCCATTCCCCGGGCGCTTTTTGCGCAGTACCGCTTCGAAGGGGCCTACGCGGAGGACTTGCAGCTGGGCATCCGCCTTTTGAAGGACGGCCGCCGTCTGGCGCTGCTCTCCTCCGAGGGCATCATCCATTCGCACGACCGCCCACCCATGTACACCCTGAAGCGCAGCTTTGTGGAAGAGGGCTTGTTCATCGGCATGCTGCCGGGCCGTGAGCCGGAGGCCATGCCCGCCGGGCACCTGTGCTTTTTGGCGGTGACGGCCCACCGCGAGCTGGGCCTGCTGTGCGGCTTTGTGCGGGCGCCGGCGGGCACGCTCACCGCCGAGGCGCTGGGGCGCGAGGTGGCGGTGTTCTGCGCCGCGCTGCCGCTGTACCTGCACGGCACCCCCGCCAATGCGCCGCTGGGCACCAGCGGCGACGACGCGCTGGACGCTGTGGTGGCACAGCTGGCCGCCCTGCCGCAGCAGCCGCAGGGCAAGATCCAGGCGCTGGCATTGGCTTTTTCCGACTACTATGAGCACATCCTGCAGCCCTATCTGCAGGCCACGGTAGACGCCGTGGACGCCACCGTGCGCGAGGACGTGTGCGACTGCTTTGCGAAGTTCTATGCCGCGCGGCTGGGCGGCTGGCTGGCGGCCTATGCCCGCCACGCCCCGCAGCCCGATACGCTGGCCGCCATCACAGGCCCGCTGGCCGCCGGCATTTAAGATCGGCCTCAGCCAAAAGCCACCTGCTAAAAAGCAGGTGGCTTTTTTAGGTCACGGCCCTGCGCGTCGGCAAAGCCCGCGGCCAATTCAAGGGCGTAAGCCAAAAAAAGGAGCCTCCCAAAAGGGCGCACCGCATAAAACCTGCTGGCCGCATAAACGGCACTTTTGGCCGGGCGTGGCGTCAAACCGTCTCGCCAACCATCAAGGGTGCCTTCGCCGTTTTTCCTTGCTCCCGGCTCAAAACTGCCGGCTTTGCGGTTTGAAAAAGTTTTGCCCCAGCCATTTGCGATAGCACAGATGAAAACAGCCCCGGTACTCCTTGATGGAATACCGGGGCTGTTTGAACGCATGTCTTCGCATAATGGCTATGGCAAAACCCAGCCTGTTTTATG
>JBFXKS010000060.1:0-8807 GCA_050173515.1 Oscillospiraceae bacterium
TGGGTGTCGGGCACGATGATGACCTCCTGGCTGGTGGGCGGCACAGAGGATGCCGCCGGGGTGGACGCCGCCGACGGAGCCGGCTGGCTGGGCGCGGATGGCGCAGACGCGGGCGCCGGCTGGGTGCACCCGGCCAGCAGGAGCACCTGGGCGGCCAGCAGCACACCGGCCAACATGCGGGCGCCGGCGGGGATCGTTTTTTGTAAAGCGGATGGCTGTTTCATGGGGACACCTTTACCTTTGGCAGATGGGTCAACTCTTCACGCGTGCGGCGCGGTTGGCCCGCAGCATGCGGATGATCTCTGCGGGCTTGGGCGGGTTGCCGTACAGCAGCACGCCCAGGCGGTAGATGGCGGCGGCGAGGTAGCCGACGGCCACCGTGGAGGCCACCAGGATGACGACCGAGATGAGCACCTCCCAGCCGGCCACATTGCCCATGGCGACGCGGGCAAACATGGCCATGGGTGAGGTGAGCGGGAAGTAGGAGCAGAAGACCATGGCGGGGTTATCCACGGTGCCGCTGGAGATGGAGAAGATGACCACCATGAAGGCCACGATGAGCACGAAGGTCATGGGCAGGATGGCCTGGCTGAGGTCCTCCATGCGGCTGACCAGGCTGGAGAGCGCGGCGTACATGAAGGCGTAGATGAAAAAGCCCAAAATGAAGAACAGGAACGAGTAGAGCATGAGCGAGAGCGGCATGCCGAAGATGGACTGGACGAGATAGTTATCGACGAAATAGGACGCGTTGAAGTGGTAGAACAAAAAGGCGGTGCCCAGCATGAGCACAAACTGCGACAGGCCGGCAAGCCCCGCGCCCAGCACCTTGCCGAACATGAGGCTGGACGGGCGCGCCGAGGTGATGAGCAGCTCCATGGCGCGGGTGCTTTTTTCGTTGGCCACGTTGGAGGAGACCATGTTGCCATACATGACGATGATGAAATAGAGCAGCATGATGAGGATGTAGGTGTAGAGGAAGTTGGTGGCGCCGTCTTTGCCGGAGGCGGTGGTGACGGTGCCCACCTGCACCTCGGCCGAGATGACATGGGCGATCTCGTCGGCGGGCACGCCCAGCGCCGACAGGGTCTCTGTGCGGTAGCGGGTGAGCATCTGCTGGCCGAAAATGCCGGTGAAGGAGTCGTACATATTGGTGTTGCGCACATAGCGGGTGTAGGCCAGCGGGCCGGTGACGGCGACGCCCGAGGCATAGGTGCCGGCGTCCACCATGGCCTCCAGCTCGGCCTCGGTGCCCTCTACCGGCTGGAAGTGGTAGCCGAAGGCCTGCAAAACGGCGTTGTAGTAATCGGCGGTGTCCTGCGAGTCGTCCTCGGTGTCCAGAAGGGCGATGGTCTCCACCGAGGAGGCCGGCGCACCGCCCTCGCCGCCGGCTTCGTCGCCACCGGCGGCGAAAAGCGCGCTGGAGATGCGCGGCCAGGAGAGCACGACGGCCACCACCAGCATGAGCGCCAGCGTGATGCCCACAAAGGATTTCTTTTTGGCGTAGTTCATGAACTCGAAGCGAAAAACGATGCCAAGCTGTTTCATGCGGGCACCTCCTGTGTGTCGTCGGCCTTGTCGTCACCGGTGTACTGGACGAAGATATCGTTGAGGGAGGGCTCGAACACGGCCACCGAGTCGACGTCGATGCCCTGCTGGGCCAGCGCCGCCATGAAGGGCAGCTTTTCGCCGGGCGCGGCCAGCCGGGCCAGCAGCAGGTTTTCACGCAGATCGACCGAGCGGACCATATCGGACAGCTTGCCGCGGCAGACCTCGGCCACGGCGGCAAGGTTTTGCGCGTGGACGACCATGACGCTGCGGTCGTACGAGCGCTTGATGGCGTCTATCTCGCCCGAGAGCACGATCTCGCCCTGGTGCAGGATGGCGATGGCGTCGCAGAACTCCTCGACATAGTTCATCTGGTGGCTAGAGAACAGCACGATCTTGCCCTGGGCGATGAGCTCTTTGACCACGTCTTTCAACAGCGCGGCGTTCACCGGGTCGAGCCCGGAGAAGGGCTCGTCCAGAATGACGAAGTCAGGGTTGGTGACCAGCGCGGCCACCAGCTGTATCTTCTGCTGGTTGCCCTTGCTGAGGGTGTCCAGCTTGCGGTTGGTGAACGCCTGCATCTCGAGGCGGGCCATCCAGTGGGCGATGGACGCCTTGCTGTGGCGGCGGGAAACGCCGCGCAGCTCTGCCAGGTAGGCCAGCTGCTCGCCGATCTTGATCTTGGGATAAAGGCCGTGTTCCTCGGGCAGGTAGCCGATGTCGGTTTTGGCGTGGTTGATGGGCTTGCCGTCGAGCAAAACCTGGCCGCTGTCGGCCGGGAAAACGCCCATGACGATGCGGATGGTGGTGGTTTTTCCGGCGCCGTTGCGCCCCAAAAGGCCAAAGGCCTTGCCGCTTTGGGTTTTGAAGCCGATGCCCTTGAGCACCTGCTTTTCGCCAAAGCTTTTGGTGAGCTGGGTTACCTCGAACTGCATGGGGTGTCTCCTTTTTGGTGGGATGTGGACGTGTGTATCAGGCGAAGGCCCACTGCACCAGCACCATGTAGCAGATGGTGCCGGCCGCGATGGCCACAAGCGAGTTTTTGAAGATGAGGAACAGCGCTGCCACCACCACGAGGGCGATGACCTCGGGGATGCCGTGGGGCCAGACGGTGGGCGCAACGTCCTTCAAGCAATAGACGATGAGCATGGCGGTGATGGCAAAGGGCAGCACCCGGCCGAGGTAGACGACGTAGCGCGGGGTGGTGCGGTGGGCCGGGAAGGCTAAAAAGGGCAGCGCGCGGGTGATGAGCGTGCCCAGCGCGATGACGGCCACCGTGATGACGGCCTGGAATGTGGTCATCATTGAGAGTCGAGCCTCCTCTCCAGCGGGGTGCGGCCAAGGCTGAAGATGAGCACCAGCACGGCCATGGCCGCCAGAATGAACCACTGGGGCCCGAACACGACGCGGCACAGCACCGAGACCCCAAGGCCGATGAGCGCCGGCGTGCGGTTTTGCTTTTGGCGCCACTGCTCGATGAAGATGACGGTGAACAGGGCCGTCATGACGAAGTCGATGCCGGTGGTGTTCACCGGCATGGCCGAGCCGATGAGGCCGCCCAGCGTGCAGCCGGTGACCCAATAGCTGTGGTCCAGCGCTGCGATGCTGAGGTAAAAGCGTTTTTCGTCCACGCCGGGCGGCGGCTGTGTGGAGCACATCAGCGAGAAGGTCTCGTCGGTGAGGGCGAAGATCATGTAGAAACGGGCCTTGCCGTAGTGCTTGAAGCGCTCCAGCATGGGGATGCCGTAGAAGATGTGGCGGGCGTTGACCATGAGGGTGAGCAGGAAGGCCGAGAGTGGGTCGAACCCGCCGGCCATGAGCGCCACCGCCACGAACTGCATGGACCCGGCGAAGATGAACAGCGCCATGAAAAAGGCCCACAGGGCCCCATAGCCCTTGCTGGCCAGCAAAATACCGAAGGCCATGCCCATGAACAGGTAGCCGGTGAGGACAGGGATGGTGTGTGGAAAGGCCGCACGCACGGCGCTGCGGGATTTGCCTAACATGAAAACCTCCAAAAGAACCGAGATGAAAAGCGCCGGGAAACCGGCAAAAAGCCCGCCGGGCGGCGGGCCTTCCTGCAAAGGCCGAATGGCGGCTAGCCGCCCAGGTAGGCCTTGCGGACCTCCTCGTTGTCGGCGAGGTCGGCCGAGGCGCCCTGCATGGCCACGCGGCCGGTCTCCAGCACGTAGGCGCGGGAGGCGAGCTCCAGCGCCATGCGGGCGTTTTGCTCGACCAGAAGGATGGTGACGCCCTCGGCGTTGACTTCGCGGATGGTCTTGAATATCTCCTGCACCAAAAGCGGCGACAGGCCCATGGAGGGCTCGTCCAGCAGCAGCATTTTGGGGCTGGCCATGAGCGCGCGGCCGATGGCCAGCATCTGCTGCTCGCCGCCGGAGAGCGTGCCCGCCACCTGGCGCCGGCGCTCTTTCAGGCGCGGCAGCAGCGTGAGCACCCGGTGGTAGTCCTCACGCACGGCCGCGGCATCCTTGCGGGTGTAGGCGCCCATCTCGAGGTTCTCCTTGACGGTCATCTTGGAGAAGACGCGGCGGCCCTCCGGCACCTGGGCCAGGCCCAGCCCGGTGATGAGGTGTGGCTTGGTGGCCATGAGGTCGCGCCCGCAGAAGGTGATGGCGCCGCTGCGCGGGCGCAGAAGGCCCGAGATAGCGTGCAGCGTGGTGGTTTTGCCGGCGCCGTTGGCCCCGATGAGCGTGACAATCTCGCCCTCTTCGACATAGAAGCTGATGCCCTTGATGGCGTGGATGGCGTCGTAGTAGACTTCGAGGTCCCGGACCTCAAGCATCTTCTTCATCAAGACCTTCACCCCCCAGGTATGCGGCGATGACCTGCGGGTTGGCGCGGATCTCGTCCGGCTCGCCCGCCGCGATGATGCGGCCATAGTCCAGCACAAAAATGTATTCGCAGATGTCCATGACGAAGTTCATGTCGTGCTCGATGAGCAAAACAGACAGCTCGAAGCGGTCGCGGATCATCTGGATGGTGGCCAAAAGCTCCTGCGTCTCGGTGGGATTCATGCCGGCGGCGGGCTCGTCCAGCAGCAGCACCTTGGGCTGCGTGGCGATGGCGCGGGCTATCTCCAGCTTGCGCTGCTGGCCATAGGGCAAATTGCGTGCGTAATCGTGCGCGTGGGCGTCGAGGCCCATCACGTTTAGCAGCTCGTGGGCGCTGCGGGAGACGGCGCGCTCGGCCTTGCGGTAGCCCGGGCCGCGGAACACCCCGCTGAACATGGAGTAGCGCAGCCGGCCGTTCATGGCGGTCTTCACGTTGTCGATGACGCTCATGTCCTTGAACAGGCGGATGTTCTGGAAGGTGCGCGCCAGGCCCATCTGGCTGCGCTGGTAGGTTTTTTTGCGCAGGATGCTCTTGTTTTCGAGGTAGATGTCGCCCCGGGTGGGCGCGTAGACGCCGGTGAGCAGGTTGAAGATGGTGGTCTTGCCGGCGCCGTTGGGGCCGATGAGGCCGACGATCTGGCCCTGCTTGATGTAGAAGCTGACTGCCTCGACCGCGTGCAGGCCGCCGAAGTAGACGCTGAGATCCTCTGCCTGGAGCACGATGGGCCTCATGAGGCGCCACCCCCTGTGCCCTGCTGCGCCGCCTTTTTGGCCTTTCGCTTGGCGCGCATGCGCTCGAAGGGCTGGATGACGCGGATCTCGGCGCGGCCGAACAGGCCCTTGGGCCTAAACAGCATGACGCAGACCAGCAGGATGCTGTAGAGCAGCATGCGGTAGGAGGCGAAGCCACGCAGCAGCTCTGGCAAAGTGGTGAGCACACCGGCGCTGACCACGCTGCCGGTGATGGAGCCCATGCCGCCCAGCACCACCATCATCAGGATTTCGACCGAGCGGTCGAAGCCGTACTTGGAGGGGTCGATGATGCCGATCTGCTGGGCGAGCAGGCCGCCGGCGATGCCGGCGAAGAAGGCCGACAAGGTGAAGGCGACCAGCTTGTAATAAGTGGTGTTCACCCCGCTGGACTCGGCGGCGATCTCGTCCTCGCGGATGGAGATGACCGCGCGGCCGTGGCGGGAGGTGCCGAAAGTGTAGCTGAAGAACACCACAAAGACGGCGATGACGAAGATGAAGTTGAACAGCGTGGTGGGGTGCTGGCGGAAGCCAAAGGTGGGGAAATCGTGGTAGCCCTGGGCGCCGCCGGTGAACTTGAGGCTGTTGGCCACCACGCGGATGATCTCGCCGAAGCCCAGGGTGATGATGGCGAGATAGTCGCCGCGCAGGCGCAGCGCGGGAATGCCGATGGCAAAGCCCATGACGGCGGCGAGCACGCCCGCGATGACGAGGCCGACGGGCAGCGAGGCCATGAGGGGCCAGTCTACACTGGAGGTGAAGATGGCCGCCGCATAGGCGCCCACCAGCATGAAGCCGGCGTGGCCCAGCACCAGCTGGCCCATCATGCCGGTGACCATGTTGAGGCTGGCCGCGGCGATGACATTGATGCCGACGAACTTGAGGATGTCGATGATGCCGGCGTGAATGATGCCGGCAAACATGAGCACGTTCATGAGCGCGAGGATGACGATGAGCACGCCGAGCGTGACCAGGCTGGCCACCGCGCGTTTTTTGGTTTTGGTCCAGGTTTTCGTCTGCATGCCTACACCTTCTCTTTCACGTGCTTGCCCAGAAGGCCGGCGGGCTTGACAAGCAGGATGAGGATGAGCAGGGCGAAAACGACGGCGTCGGTGAGCACGGAGTTGCCGTAGGCGTTGTTGATGCCCTCGGCCATGCCCAGCGCGAAGCCGCCCAGCATGGCACCCGGGATGCTGCCGATGCCGCCGAACACGGCGGCGACGAAGGCCTTGAGGCCAAGCATGCTGCCCATGTAGGGGTTGATCTGCAGGTAGGTGTTGGTGTAGAGCACCGCGCCCACGGCGGCCAGGGCCGAGCCGACGGCGAAGGTGAACAGGATGACGCGGTTGGTGTTGATGCCCATGAGCATGGCGGCGCCGGCGTCCTCGCTGGTGGCCTGCATGGCCTTGCCTATCTTGGTTTTGCCCACCAGCAGCTGCAAAACGACCATCATAAGCAGCGCCACGACGATGTTGAGCAGGGTGTTGGAGATGCGCATGCCGTCGACATAGATGCCGGGCAGCTCGAACAGGCGCGGAACGGGGCGGGTGTTGGAGCCGTAGATGAGCTGGTAGAGGTTTTGCAGAAACAGGCTGACGCCGATGGCCGTGATGAGCAGCGCGATGCGCGGGGCGCCTTTATTGAGCAGGCGCTGGTAGGCAAAGCGCTCGATGAGCGCGCCGACCACCGCGCAGAAGACCATGCTGCCCAGCACCGCGACCACCGGCGGAAACTGCCAGCTGAGCAGCGCAAAGACCATGTAGCTGCCCACCATGATGATGTCACCATGGGCAAAGTTGATGAGCTTGACGATGCCGTAGACCATACTGTAGCCCAGGGCCATGAGCGCATAGATGGCCCCGATGCCCAGGCCGTTCAGCACCTGTGTGAGAAAATACACCCAATCACCATCCCCTATTGATACCCTTGCATTTTATGGCGGGCGGCCGCCGCGGCACGCCCCGGTATATGATGCCCGAAAAGAGGGCGAAACCCTCGCCCTCTTTTCGGTGGTGCGCACGAAAGGCGCGCTATTGTTTCGTTAGGAGACGCCGTGGGTGCCCAGCACCTGCTCGCTGCCATCGACAAAGGTGACGATGAAGGCGTCGCGGGCGGGGTCGCGCCCGCCGCGGAAGGAGATGGCGCCGGTGAGGCCGTCGAGCTCGAGGTTGGCCAGGGCCTTGACGATGTCGGCGCTCTCGGTGGTGCCGGCGGCCTCGATGGCCTTGGCCAGCGCGTAGATGGCCTCGTAGCCCAGAACGGCGAACATGTTTTCGTCTTCGTCGTAGCGCGCGCGGTACTCATCCATGAAGGCGCGCAGGTTGTCGCCGGGGTTGCTGCTGGAGTACTGGCTGCAGTAGAAGCAGCCGTTGACCACGTCTACATTGCCACCCAGCTGGTCGAGCACACCGTCCCAGCCGTCGGGGCCGATGAAGGGCACGTCGATGCCGAGGTCGCGCGCCTGGGTGAGGATGAGGGCGGCGTCGGTGTAGTAGCCGGAGGCGAGGATGACGTCGGGGTTGCCGTTTTTGATTTTGGTGAGCTGGGAGCTGAAGTCTGGGTTTTTGCTGGGGTAGCCCTCTTTGGCTGTGACGGTAAGGCCCAGCTCGGCGGCTTTTTCCTCAAAGGCATCGGCGATGCCGGAGGAGTAAGGGTCGCCGGTGTCGAACAGGATGGCCGCGCTTTGCGCACCGATGACGGTGGAGGCATAGTGGGCCAGCAGCTCGCCCTGGAAGGGGTCTGTGAAGCAGATGCGGAAGATGTTGTCGCCGATCTCGGTGACTTCCGCGCCGGTGGCCGTGGGGGTGATCATGGGGATCTCGTCCTCGGCGGCCTTTTTGGCCACGGCGATGGTGGGCGCGGTGGTGACGTCGCCCATGAGCGCGATGATCTTGTCGGTTTGGACCAGGGTGTTGTAGGCGTTGATGGCCTCGGTGGCGTCGCCCTTTTCGTCGTGGCAGACGTATTTGATCTGCCGGCCGAGCACGCCGCCGGCCTCGTTGATCTCGTCTACCGCGATGCGCGCGCCGTTATAGACGCCGATGCCGTATTTGGAAACGTCGCCGGTGAGAGGCGCAAGGCCGCCGATGACGATGTCGCCATCGTCCTTTTGGCCGCAGGCCACCAAAGGCAACAACATGAGCAGGGACAAAACGATGCATACCGCTTTTTTCATGATTCTTCTTTCCTCCTAAAAATCACATTGGGCAGGGTATGTACAGCCGGCATGAAACCGGCTGTAACTTAGATATTATACCCGCACAGGCCGAAAAATGCAAATGGGCGGCAGGAAAAAACAGGGCGCCGGGAAAAAAGCCGATAAGGCAGCTTTTTGCCCGCCTTCGCCCGGGCAAAAGGTGTTTTGTTTTTGGCCATTGGCGTGCTATAATGAATAGATGTTGACAACAGGCCGCACACACACATGTGAAGACAGGAGTGGTGATAATGATCAGCAAAAAACGTATCCGCTATATCAACGAATTGCAGGACATCCAGCGGCTGGCCGTGGCGTGCCGGGACGGCGTGGGGCTGCAGTCGCCCGACGGCAGCATGGTGGTGGACGCAAAGAGCTATATCGGCATGTATGCGCTGAACTTCAATGAGCCGGTTTACGTGGTGAGCGAGAACGAGGAATTTCACAGGCAGATAAGGGACATTGGC